>CAXTVG010000400.1:0-2893 GCA_964247505.1 uncultured Acidobacteriaceae bacterium | reverse complement strand
CTGCTCGGCTCGCCCCACTACGGGCTGGGCCCCGGCGTCGCGGGCGCCTTCGGCATCCTGGGCGCGCCCGGAGCTCTGGTGGCACCCCTCGCGGGCCGCCTGGCCGCCCGCCGCGGCCCGCGCACCGTGATGAGCCTTGCGCTCGCGGTGCAAGGGCTTGCTTTTCTGGCGCTGTGGGCGCTCGGCTCTCACCTGCTGGGCCTGGTCCTCGGGGTCATCCTGCTGGACGGCGGCGCGCAAGCCAACCAGATCGCGAACCAAACCCGCATCTTCGGCATCGACGCGAACGCGCGAGGCCGGATCAACACTGTGTACATGATGGTGTACTTCGCGTTCGGCTCGCTCGGTTCCGCGTCGGGTGCGTGGGCATGGCAGCACACAGGCTGGCCGGGCGTTTGCGCTTTGGGCCTGTTCCTGCTGGCGCTGGCTGGGCTTCGGCATGCAACAGGAAGGCGTTAGCGGACGGCGGTAGCGCTGGTGGCGGCAGCAGGTGGCGTTCTGGCACCGGTGTACGTGGAGCGCGGAGAGGATGTGCGTTGCATCTCCTTCCGACCTGCGTCAAGAAAGGAGCGAAGGGCTTATGCCAATCGAAAGCAAGACTGACTGGGAGCGGGTGCGGCAGAATATCGCGGAGGACGCGCCCATTCCCTACGCCTTTCGCGTCCCTAGGCGGATAGCTCTCATGCCTACTCCTCCAGCGGGAGAGCGATGGTGTACACCCGCATTACGCCGAGGCCGAACAGTCACTCTTGCCGCTGAAGCTTATCGGCCCGCCGTAGCAAGCCCGCAGCAAGAAGAGCTTGCGCGGCGCGCTTCGGTTCAAAGCCCGCGGCCATCTCCCGAAAGGCTCGGGCAGCACATGATAGAGCCGGAATTCGTCCTTTTCTTCCCAGGATCCAGCCCGGTTGTAAGTTGTTGCTCCGCTATCGCCTTTTTTCTCAAAGCGGGAGGAACCGTGCTTTTCCAGGAACGCGAGCACCTGCTCCACAGCGGCCCTGTCTTCATGATTGCCGGCCCGTTTGGTGCGAAAGCGAGCCTCGCCCCGAGCGAGTCCACTGCGGAACCCACCCGCCGGTGGATGTCGGCGGCTCTTCGCCCGTCTTGGGCGCGGCGAAGCTCCTCCTGCTCTCGCTCTTCCCGCTGTCTCCGAGCCTCTGCTATCGCCCGAGGGTTTGCGGGTGCGTGATTGAACAGGTCGCGCATAGTGAGGCCTAGGGCCGCGAATACGGCGGATAACTCGCATCCCGCCCAGCAGCGCACCAGAACACGCCCTTGTGTTCCCTCGCGGATAGCGAGCGAAAGCGATTTATCAGAATGCGCCGGACATTCAGCCTGCCAGCGCCCGCGACTGTTCGAACGGCCTTGCACCAGATCGGCCATCGCCAGCCGCTTTTCTTTGCCGTCAAAGCGGTATTTCAGACGCCACCATTTCCCGCGGATGGCGCAACCTCCAGATACAGGCCTTTCCCATCCGAGAGTTTTTCGCTTTGCTGCCCGGCTTCGCGGTGCGTATCGCCGTGTCTGTGAGGGTTGGGAGCAATGAACAATTCTGGAACACATCGGACACAATACGTGCGGACTACTGGGAAACGGGCATTTTGAGGTTTTGTTGAACTTCTCAGGATGGCTTTGGATGCGTAGGTGGTAGGCGAGGCAGGGATCGAACCTGCAACCCCCGGCTTAGAAGGCCGGTGCTCTATCCAATTGAGCTACTCGCCCGTGGTTTGTACCGGGGGTGCGGCTCCCTTCAGAAGAGCCGCGCTGGAATCTATGGTAACGGACCCGCATTCCTTCACGAAGGCGAAAGCAAGCAAGCCCAGGGCGCGCGCCCAAGCGGTGCGGGCGTCGCCGATACTCACGCCGAAGCCGAAAGCGTAAAGAGTCCACCCGAAAACAGCATCGCCGGCCAGGGAAGCAGGCCTGATTACGATTTCCGCTCCCCCGAGGGTACTGGGGGCGCGCGCCAATGCTTTCACAGCTGCGCGGGCCGTGGCTTCATACTCCGCAAACTCGCGGTAGCGGCCAGGCACCGCGTTGAGGACATCGATGTAGCTTGCAAGGCCCAAAGCCGCTTCCGGTGGGCAGCTCTCGGCCAGTTCGGGATCGACTTCACTCCGCTGCACGGCAAAGACGTCCACCTTGGACGTGAAATGGTTCGATCTGTTCAGCAGCTGCAAGCTGGGCAGAAGCTCAGGGTAAAGCTGGACTTCCGGCAAGCCGCGGGCCAAAGCGTCTCGCCAGGGGAGCTCGGAACTGCCGGGATCCCAAAGCAGGTCGACCCAGCCCTCCCAAGGCACATCGATGGACGGGCTTTCCGGCCCAATGTCCACAGTCCAGTCGGCGATCACGCGGCGGCCTCGGCCAGGAGCCAACGCGCGATCGTCTCCTCGGCCCAGCGGCCGCTGTGCTCGCCCGCGGGGTCGGCCAGAAAAGCGCAATGGCCGCCGTGCGCGGTCTCGATGTAGCGCACGAATAGATTCGCGATCAGCGCCGCGCGGGTTTCGGGCAGGGTGCGGATGAAGGGGTCGTCGAGCGAGTGCAGCACCAGCGTGGGCACGCGCAGCAGGCTGGCGTACCGCGAGGCGCGGACCTGCTCGTAGTAGTCGTCCGCGTCGGCAAAACCGCCGAAGCGCGCGACAATTTCGCCGTCGAAGTCGCGCAGGCTTCGGATACGCCGGTACACCCCTTCGCGCTCCAGCCCGCCGTACAACTGGGGCCACAACGTTGCCTTTGCACGCAGGCGGCGCTTCATGGCACGCAGAAAGCGTCGCTCATACAGCCGGTTCGAGGGCCGATGCAGCGCGGCGGAGGAGGGCGCGAGGTCGAGCAGCGGCGATACGCCCACCACTGCCCGGAGCACGGGAGAGCGGTTCTCAGGCGGGAGCGTCGACTG
>CAXTVG010000399.1:0-2898 GCA_964247505.1 uncultured Acidobacteriaceae bacterium | reverse complement strand
CGAGATCTTCCCGCGCGACCCGCGCACCGGCAGACTGGCCGCGAAGAGCACCAGCGTAAAGCTGAGCAAGCCGCAGTGCCTGGTGTTTGTCTAGGAGCGAGAGCGGCTGAGCATCCTACCTCGAAAATGAAAGCAGGTAAGTTACATGGTGAAAGCACTGCTGACGGATATCGACGGTACCCTGGTGGACAGCAACGCGCTGCACGCGGAGGCCTGGCGCCGGGCGTTTGAGGAGTTCGGCATCCAGATAGGGATGGATGAAGCCTGGCGTCAGATTGGCAAAGGGAGCGATCACCTGATCCCGGTATTTGTGCCGAAGCAGGATTTAGAGCGGCTCGAAAAGCCCGTAAAAGAGCTCCGCAAGGAGATCATGCATCGCGATTACATGCCCCGTTTCGTTGCCTTTCCCCAGGCGCGGGAGTTGCTGGCAAGGGTCAAGCAACAAGGAATCAGGGTCGTGCTGGCGACTTCGGCGGAGAAGGAAGACCTCAAAACGATGGGCGAGCTTGTGGGCATGGAAGACATTGTCGACGAAGCGGCATCCAGCGCTGACGCGGAAAAATCCAAGCCCGAGCCGGACATTTTTATAGCCGCGCTTAAAAAATCGGGAATCAAGCCCGAAGAGGCCATTGCGCTAGGGGATACGCCTTACGATGCGGAGTCCGCAGGGAAACTTGGGATTCCAACGATCGGGCTGACAAGCGGCGGATGGAAGCGGGACGACTTGCTGCGGGCAGGATGCATCGAGGTGTATCGGGATCCGTCAGACCTGCTGGCGCAGTTTGAGGACTCGGCCCTGGCGAAGTAAGCTGTATTGAAAAGGCGCTTAAGCTGAAGCCGGCACAAGCACGGGCCGGGGCGGCGCAGGCTGTTTCTGCGCTGTTTGCGTGGTCAGCGCGCAGACGGAGCGGTCGCGCAGCAGACGCGAAACCAGCGCGGTGTGCATGGCATGGCCCGCGCGCTCGGCAACCACGCGGCCTAGAATCTGATGGCCCGCTAAGGCCAGGTCGCCAATCAGGTCGAGAATCTTGTGGCGCACGAACTCGTCCGGAAAGCGCAATGGGCCATTTGAAACACATCCGCCGGCGACAAGAATGGCGCACTCTGAAGATGCTCCGCGAATCAGGCCCATGTCGCGGAGTTTCTGCTCATCCTCGCGAAAGCCGAAAGTCCGCGCCCGGGCGATAGCCGCGCCGTATGTGCTGTCCGCGAGATCGATAGAAAGCTGCTGCCGGTGGATCGGGGCGGGAAACTCAATCGCATAGGAGATGGAATAGCCGTCGCCGGGGTAAACGCCCAGGAACTTGTTGCCCTCGCGGATTTCGAGAGGTTTGAGAATGCGTAGATATTCGCGGCGGCGCCGCTGGGCTCGCGTGCCGGTTTGCTGAATCGCGCTGACGTAGGGGTAGGCGGAGCCGTCGAGAATGGGCAGCTCCAGATTATCGAGCTCGACGATGACGTTATCGATCGACAAGCCGGTGAGCGCGGAAAGCAGGTGCTCGGTGGTGGAGATGAGCACACCCTGGCGCATGAGACTGGTGGCATAGGAAACTTTGGCGACGTTGCGCCCGGTTGCCGGGATCTCAAAGTTGTCCAGGTCGGTGCGGCGAAAAACTACGCCGGAACCTGCCGTAGCAGGGAGCAAACGCATGGAAACGGGGACGCCGGAGTGAAGGCCTATCCCCGAAAAGGACAGGGGCGCAGCGATGGTCTGCTCGAAATGGCTTCGGTCCAGTAGGCCGGCGTGAAACTGTTCAGGCATTGCCCTGCTTCCCGCTCTCATTGGGGACAGATTAAAGGCTAGCGGTGGGCCTATCGGTGTGGCGTATTTGCCACACCCCACACAGTTTTGGAAGAGGTACCCAGTCCGGCAACCGCCCTCTTTGCCGCGCGCTAGGGCGAGGGCAGGATTCCGGCGTCGGCGAGCATGGTCGCCGTCAGCGCAAGCGGCAGGCCAACAACATTGGTCCAATCTCCGTGGATGCGCGGGATCCACCGCGCCGCGCGACCCTGGATCGCATACGCGCCCGCCTTGCCCATGGGCTCGCCCGTCGCGAGATAGGCGCCGATCTCCGGTTCGCTCAGCGCATGAAAAGTAACATAAGTGACTGCGGCAGCGGCTTCGGTGCGTTCGGGGCTGCGCACACACACGCCGGTGACGACCTGGTGGGTTGTACCCGAGAGCAGACGAAGCATGCGGGCAGCATCGGCCATGCTTTCCGGCTTGCCCAGGAGCTCCCCGGCAGGCGCAACAACCACGGTATCGGCTCCAAGAACGACCGCATTTGGATGGTCCGCTGCAACGCGTTCGGCTTTGGTCTGGGCCAGGCGAAGCGCAAGGGCAATCGCGTCCTCGCCGGGGCGGGCGGTCTCGTCGGCGTCCGCGGGGTGGACTTCAAATTCGAAACCGGCTTGGGTCAGCAGTTCACGGCGGCGCGGCGAGGCTGAGGCGAGAATCAGGCGAGACATGCGCTAATCCCGGCAGGCGCTTCGAGGCCGGTTCGCAGACCATCCGGCGTGGCCACGCCCCAGGCCATTCCGGGAGTATTGTGGGCCAGGCCGATGCGTCCGCTCCGATCCATCAGAATAATGCCGCCAAAACCGCCCAGCCGGGTTTGGAGATACTCAATAGCGTCCGCGGCCGCCTGCTGGGGTGTTGCGCCGTTCCCGACGCGATCCACGGCCCACTTGCCTAGAACGAGCTTCATGATGGGCTCGCCCCAGCCGGTCAGCGAAACGGCGGCGGACTTGTTGTCGGCGTAGCAGCCGCAGCCGATCAGGGACGAGTCGCCGACCCGGCCGGGCGCTTTGTTAAGCGTGCCTCCGGTGGAGGTTCCGGCGGCGAGATTGCCTTGCAGATCGAGCGCGACCGCGCCCACGGTATCGTGCGAGTCCTGG
>CAXTVG010000398.1:0-2902 GCA_964247505.1 uncultured Acidobacteriaceae bacterium | reverse complement strand
CGGGATCTTCAAAAAATCGGTGTAGCGTGATGTTCGATCCCCGCAGAAAGTAGGGGCGGCCGTTCAGATAGGCGCGCTGCGTTACCGTGTCGAAGCGGAACTCGCGCATTCCAAAGCGGGTGCTTGCGTCATCGCCCTTGGTGCTGGTCGCTAACTGGTACAGAAACGGATCTTCCGGGCCGCAAAGGTGCGCATGGGGAAGCGAAATCGTCTGCTTGACCTTCCTCGTTTCGCCAGGGGGTACCTTAACCCGTGTCTCAACCTCTTCAGAGACAGGCGCGCGCGACTTCCATGCGAATACCTGCTGTGTTATCCCGGTTTCCAGTAACTGGTCCGAATAGTTATGCAGTTCCGTCTCGACCAGGATCCCGGAGGTCGCCAGCTGCGGCGCCACCTGCACGGAGGAGATTACTGGATGTCCATTACTATCAGGCTGACATCGTCGTAAATACCCGGCGTCCAGCGATTCTTTTCAAAATCGGTCCCTTGCGAGACATGGGCCGGGAGCACACCCGGATGAGCGCCGATGCGAATGACGAGCTCATTCTGTGCGCCCCAGCGCAGAGCGTGGGTCACATGAAAGTGGGCAGAGGTGAAACAAGGGTGGTGCTCGCCGATGCGCACGCCGTTCAGATAGACGGTGGTGCTGAACTGTGCCTTGTTTATCTTGAGCAACGCTACTGCATGGCGCGCGGGCGCTTGGAACATCCTGCGGTACCAAAAATAATTCCGCTTCTGGTGCGAGATACCGCGCACGTCGCCGAGCTTTTCGTAATCCGCTTTCGAGTACCGGCCTTGCCGCACCAGATTCGAAATCAACTGCCGGCTTTGGTACTGGTCGACATCGGGGAACGCGGGCACAGCCGAATGCGTCAGCCCCGGAACCGGCACCGTGTAATGGTAGGCCCGCGGGATATCCTCCGCGCCGACGCTATCCTCTACGTCCCACTCCCCATTGAGCGAAACGGTCATGCGATGCGTTCTATCAGGGGCGGCCGCCGCCGCGTAAGCGTGCAGTCTCCCAGCAGCCGTACCGGCGGCAAGCAAGCCCGTTCCCTGCAGAAACGCTCGTCGGTCTATGCCTGACATGTGAACTCTCCAGCCTCCAGCAGCAATTCATGCAACTCACTCCGGGCCGCTTCCCTTGGCAGGGTGAAGTTACTGCTCGACGCGCTGCGCGCGCCGATCTCAAGAAACCCTCACCAGAAGTACAGGCCCACGATGTCGATCGAAACGGGGATTTCATCCGCTACCTTTACGTGCAGAAGGATCTGGCCATTCTTCTGGGGCCAGTCCCGAGGGGCTCGCCTGGCAAACTCAGCGATGCGTTGGCCGTCGGCAAGATACTCGCTGGCAGCTTGGGTGCCATACTGGCCGATTCCCGCGGCCGTAAGTACCACTCCGCCGTTTTTTGGCGCCACAATCCGTGAAACCACCGCGTAATCGTCGAGCATAGCGCCATTCGATTTGGTACGGATGGACCATGTGTTCTGAGGGTTGAAACGGTCCTCGATCGTATCGCCGCGGACAAACCTGTACCGCATGCCCCTGTTAGGTCGAGCGTCCAACGATTGCTGAATCCGCCAATCAGCACTGTTGGCGCGGAGTGGACATCCTCAGGGGAGATGTCGCCCGCGTAGCGCATTTCGTAGCGCTTGTTGTGGCGCGCAAGCATGGACGCGATCACGGTGCAGGCGGAAACATCGCCTTCCCCGATGAAAGTATCCGGAAAAGCGGCAAGGTCGCGCGCGTCGATGGTTTTCAGGGATTGGAGGTCGACTGGAAATTCCGGTCCGCTATTTGGGAGGTGATGCGCCGCCCGATATCTTTCCAGGAACTCAGGTGTGAAGCGGTAGACGACGTTCGTGCCGGTATAGATAATGACCGGCACAGGACTGCTCAGGGCTGGTTCCCAGAAACGGTTCAGCAGCCGGCCGGCGAAGAATGCGAGGCGCGCCAGGCAACGCCGCAGGCCGCGATGAGGAGCAGGAGAACCAACGCCGCTGCCACGCCCCGCCCCGAAAAACGACGGCCCCCGAGCGATTCGGCGAAAGGCGCGCTCGGGGCGTCTGCCGGCTGCTCGGGCTCCCCCCTGTTGTACAGCGAAAGCAGGCGGGGCAGATTCCAAAGTCTCGAAGCGGGCGCGGTAGGACCCGGAGGGAATTTCGATGCGAAGCGGGGCGGCGGCGAGCCCTTCGCCCAGGTAGTACTGGGCAAGACGTTTGCGAACCTCCGCCATGCGCGCGCGAACGATTGGATCGTTGGCGGCGTCATAGTCCGGCTTGCGCCCAAAAACCTCGCTCCCAATCACACGTTCCCGAAGCAGATCCTCGCGCCCTTCAATGCTGTGATCCACCGCATCGCGAAGCCGAGGCTGACACTGTTCGCTCGCCCGAACGGGGGCGCTGCCCAGGATCTGCTGCAATGCCTCACGAACCAGGGCCGGCGCCGGCGCCGGCGGAAAATTCGCGGTGTCAAGGGACGACGGTGGCTCCGAAAAGGAACTGCTTTTTTGCGCCAGCTGGTTCAACACACTCTCTCTGACAGGTACTGTACCTCCCTAAACGGACGGTTGGAAAGAGAGGGCATAGCTCCTTTCCGGCGCGAACCTACCGTACTGCACTTGGCGGGCGTGCGCAGGCGGGAATCTCTTCCAGGTCAGTGGCAAACTCCGGACCGGCAACCCGTGCCTCGCGCGGATGGCTGGTTCGCGAAGCCGGCAGGGTGGCAGAAAAGCGGTTTTGAAGCCATCCGGCAGGAGCCACTTGGAGGAGAAACAATGTCAAGCAAGGCAATTTTCCGGTTCTGTCTGCTTGCGGGTCTGGCTGAGCTGGCAAACGCCGGCAGCTCCCACGTCATCCTGGCGCAATCCTTCGGCGGCGTACTGGCCGGCACCGTCACG
>CAXTVG010000397.1:0-2905 GCA_964247505.1 uncultured Acidobacteriaceae bacterium | reverse complement strand
TGCGCACGCCCCACAACACGCTTGCCGGGTGATTCCAGTCGCGGCGGATCATGCGCCCGACATTGTCGATCGCGACCTGCTTCCAGGGCTCGGGGCCGATGTGCTGCCAGCCCGGGATTTCCTCGAGCACCAGCAGGCCGATCTCGTCGCAGCGGTCTAAAAAGTGACGCGACTGCGGGTAGTGCGAGGTGCGGACGATGTTGCATTGGAGCTCGGTGCGGAGGATTTCCGCATCCCGGCGCTGCGCGCGCGCGGCCATCGCCTGGCCCACCCAAGGAAAAGTCTGGTGGCGATCGAGCCCGCGCAGCTTCACGATCGCTCCGTGCAGCGAGAAGCCGTGGTCGGTAAAGGTCGCCTCGCGGAAGCCGATGCGGCGCGTGTCTTCATCGACCGCGGCCCCGTCGCGCACGAGGCGTACATGCACGGTGTACAGCTTCGGCTTGGACAAGTTCCACTGCTCGATCCCCGCGAGGTTGGTGAGCGTGACGGTGTGCTTCGCAGGGTCCTGCGCGGTTTCCGTGCTGAGGTAGGCTCCGGCGCTGGTTTCCGGATCCATCGCGGCGTTTGGGTCCGGCCCGGGCGCGGCGGGCGGGATGGACTGCATCGCTTTTGCGACCACGCGGTCGCCGTCGCGCAGTTCCACGGCAAGCGTCCAGTGCGCCTTCGCGCGGGGACCCGCGACAAAGCAGTCCACGTCAACCGACGGACTCCCGCTCAGCACGTTTTTCGGCTTCGCGAAGATGTTGTCGAGAAAAGTTTCCGGCACGATGCGCAATGCGACCTCGCGGTAGATGCCGCCGAAGGTCAGATAGTCGATCTCGTGCCCGAACGGAGGGATGTCGGCGCGCTCGGTTGAGTCCAGCTGCACGACGAGCACGTTTTCGCCGCCGCGGTTGAGGTGCGGGGTCAGCTCAAACGAAAACGGCGTGAAGCCGCCCTTGTACTCGCCGAGCGGCGCCCCGTTGATCCAAACGGTCGAGGCTGTCATGGCGCCTTCGAAGTCGACGAAGACGCGCTTGCCTTCGGCCGCCTCCTGCGGCAGGCGGAACCGGCGGCGATAAGTGGAGATGAACTCGTAGTCGCGGTCGTCGAAGTTGTGCCAGGGGAGCGCGATGTTTGTGTGGGGCACGACAACCCGCTCGAACCCGCTGTCGTCGAACGCGGCGGCCTCGGCGCCGGCGACTTTGGCGGGCTTATACCGCCAGCCCCGGTTGATGGGGAGCACCGTGCGGGAGGAACTGGCCCGGGCCAGCGCAGAGGTGGGGGGGACCGTGGCGGCGGCGAGCAAAATGCCCGAGCTTTTCAGGAAGTCGCGTCTGCGCATAGGCAGACAAGTGTATAGGCTGCCTATCGGCTATGTCTCTCGCTAGCCTTTGCGAGAGGCGCGGTTGATGATCCGCAACACCAGAATGACCACGAGCGCGATAAGAACCAGCTTCAGCATTTCTTACACTTCGCGAAGATGACGGCCTGCAGGCGATCTCTGAGCGTGTCAGGCAGATCGTAGAGCACGTTGGAGCGATACACCTCGATCGTCTTGCGCGTGGTGGTCACCGTGATGGTGCAGTGCTCGCAGCCGGCCAGGTGCCGGTCCAGCTCAGCCCGCAGAGTCGCGTCGATCGTGCCGTCGAGCAGATCGTCCAAATGCACGAGAAACTCAGAGCAGATCACTTTACGCCGCCAATCCCATTTCGCTTGCCCATCCCATCCACGTTTCGATTGCCGAAATACCGGTTCAGCCGCTCCCGCAACTGCAGGCGCGCACGCAAAAGCCGGGATTTCACTGCGGGGATACTCAGCCCCAGCGACTCCGCCGTTTC
This sequence comes from uncultured Acidobacteriaceae bacterium, assembly GCA_964247505.1. Lineage (GTDB taxonomy): Bacteria > Acidobacteriota > Terriglobia > Terriglobales > Acidobacteriaceae > EB88. Next base: position 1,085 of record CAXTVG010000397.1, on the reverse strand, counting down.
CTCGGTTGACAGCCCTTCCACATCGCGCAGCACAAACACCACCTTGAACCCCGGGGGGAGCCCGTTGATCGTTTTCTTTAGAATCTCGCCCAGCTCCGACTGGCCGTACTGCTGTTCGGGACTCGGACCCCAGTCGGCCAGCTCCCGAGGCATCGAGCCTTCCTCGGTTTCCACGTCCTCGTCGATCGAGACCATCTTGCCCGTCCGGCGCTTGCGCAGCCGCATCAGGCTTTCATTCACCGCGATCCGCACCAGCCAGGTGTAGAACTTGGAGTTGCCCTGGAACTGGTCCAGCTTTTGGTACGCCTTGAAAAACGCATCCTGCACCACATCTTCCGCGTCTTCGCGGTTCTGCGTGATGTGCTGCGCGATGCGAAATACCTGCCGGTCATACTGCTTGACCAGCTTTTCAAACGCCTGTGTATCGCCCTGCCGGGCCAGGTTCACCAGACGAACGTCCGGGTGCTCCTCGACGGCGGCCTGGGCGATGGGTGGAGGGGGGGCGGTTCCGCCGTCCTCCGGTGCCGACGCTTCCGATTGGATGGGGGGCATGGTTTGAGGTTTCAGCTTTTGGCGCCTTTCTGTAGATGGGACCGGCGGGGGGTCCCCTGTCACCTTCGATGCTAACGCGTTCGCCCGGCGGGCGCAGAGGGCGTGTTGATCGCGGAACATTCCCATTGTGGTACCGAGGTGATGCTTCCCGCGCATTTTCGTCTGTTGCTTTACGGAATCGTCGCTTACTCTCATGTTTAAGGAAACTGCACGTTTGCTCCGCTTCTGCCTTATGCGCATTTTTTTGAAATCCCGTTTTGCCGTCGTCGTGCTGCTGTTTTTGTGCGCTTCTTCCCTGCTTGCGTCCGGGGCTCCGCACAAGCCTGCCCGGCACGCCGCCAGCCATCCCGCAGCCGGCCGCCATGCAGTCACGGCGCGCGGGCGGATGCGTCGGGTTGTGGTGGTCAAACGCCACGGCCGCCGCCGCGCCCTGACCGCCCGGGAGCGCGCGAAAACACAGCAGCTGGCCCGCGCCTTTACCGTTTCCACAGAGCTGCGGCCGATGGCCCAGCAGCTCGGCAATTACCGCAGCC
>CAXTVG010000396.1:0-2911 GCA_964247505.1 uncultured Acidobacteriaceae bacterium | reverse complement strand
GTAAATAAGGCGCTGGTGGCGGCTTTGGCGGCGCAGGCGGTCCCGGCGATGGGGCTTTCGGGCGGGGATGGCATGGTGTTTCGGGCGCGGAAAAAGCAGGGTCACGATCTGGGGTTCGTGGGCGAGATTGCGGCGGCCGACCCGCGATGGCTGGAGGCGATCTGGAAGCTGGGCGGGGTGCCGGTGATTTCAAGTATCGCGCTGGGGTTCGACGGCGAGTACTACAACGTAAATGCGGACGAGATGGCGGCGGCCTGCGCGGGGGCCTGCCGTGCGGATGCGCTGGTGTTTTTGACCGATGTGCCGGGCGTGCGCGGTGCGGATGGCGCGGTGCTGCGCTGGCTCTCGACCGAGCAGATCGCCAGCCTCGCGCGCGATGCGGTGATTACCGGCGGGATGCTGCCCAAGCTCAAGGCCTGCCGGGAAGCGCTGCTGCAAGGGGTAAAGCGGGTGCGGATTTTGCCTGCCGAACGGGCTTCCCTGCTGCCGGAGCTGCTTTCGGCGAGGATTCCCGACGGGACCGAGGTGCTGGTTGCCTGAGGGCGCGCGAGCCTTTGTTGCACCGTGTGCTTGGGATTGTTTTGTTTCGGGGAACGCGGCTACCGCTTGGGCGGCTGCCGGGCTCTAACTATCGAGAGCGGGAGTGGGAATGAACCTGAAAGACTTGCAGGCGGCGGAAGAGCGTTGGCTGCTGCCGACCTATGAACGCTATCCTTTGATTGTGACGGGCGGCGAGGGCGTGTACCTGACCATGTCGGATGGGGCGCGGTACCTCGACCTGCTGAGCGGGATTGGCGTGAATGCGCTGGGGTATGGGCATCCGGCGATCGAGCGGGCGCTCAGCGAGGGCGCGCGACTGCCGCTGCACACGTCGAATCTTTTCTTCCACGAGTGGCAGGCGGCTCTGGCCGGGCGCCTGACCGGGGCGAGCGGGCTCGACCGGGTATTTTTCGCGAACAGCGGGACCGAAGCGTGGGAAGCGGCGCTGAAGCTGGCGCGGCTCTACGCGGGGCTCGGGCGCGGCAAGGGCGCTTCCATCGGGACGAAATTTTTAGCGCTGGAAGGATCGTTCCATGGGCGCACCATGGGCTCGGTCGCGACGACGCACAAGGAAAAGTATCGCGAGCCGTTTATGCCGGTGATGCCTGGCGTGGATTTCATTCCTTTCGACGACGTCTCGGCACTGGAAGCGGCCTGGTCAAGCGAGTACTGCGCGCTGCTGGTGGAGCCGATTCAGGGCGAGGGTGGGATCCGGCCCGTTTCGCAGCGATTCATGGACCGGGCGCGGGAGCTGACGCGGGAAACCGGCGCGCTGCTGGTATGCGATGAGATCCAGGCGGGCTTTGGGCGGACGGGCAAATGGTTCGCATTTCAGCATTTTGGGACTTCGCCGGACATCGTGACGGTTGCGAAGCCTCTTGCAGGCGGTCTGCCGCTGGGGGCAATGCTCTGTACGGAGGAGATAGCGCGGGCGATGCACCCGGGGCTGCACGGGACCACTTTCGGCGGCGGTCCGCTGGCCTGCCGGGTGGCTTGCGCGGTTTATGACGAGGTTGCCGGGCTGATGGAGCACGTTGCTTCCGTGGGCGGGTATTTTCGCGGGCGATTGCTCGAATTGCAACAGCGGCACGCGGACATTGTGGACGTGCGCGGGATGGGGCTGATGCTGGCCATCGAACTGCGCGACGCGGAACACGCGAAGGCGGCACTGGACGCGATGCAGGAGAAGCACCGGGTAATTCTGAACCGAACCAGCGAGACGGTGCTTCGGTTCTTGCCGCCCTACATTTTGGAGCGCGCGCATGTGGATGAAGCGTTCGCTGCACTGGACGAAACACTAAGTGGATTGCGCGCGCCGGAGCTTGTTGCGGCGGGGCGCGAAGGAGGGCGGATTGGCGACTGAAGTTTTGACATTGGAGGCGCTGACGGAGGATAGTTTCGCGGCGGCGCGGGAGTCGCTTGCGGGGCGGGATCTGTGCTCGGTCGCGGATTTTTCAACGGCGGAAGTTGCCGCGGTGCTACGGCTGGCGCATCGGGTCAAGCGGGAGCCCGCGCGGTTTCGCCATGCGCTGGACGCGAGGCAGACGGTGATGTTTTTTGAAAAAGCCTCGCTGCGGACGCGGTTGACGTTTGAAGTCGCGATGAACACCACCGGCGGCTCGGCGATGTTTGTGGACCAAACGCAGTCGCCGCTCGGCGAGCGGGAGTCGCTGGCGGATATGGCGCGCAATGTGGAGCGCTGGGTGCAGGCGATCGTACTGCGCACCTACGCGCACGAGACCATCACGGAAATGGCTGGAGTCGCGGCCTGCCCGGTGATCAATGCGCTTTCGGACCACGAGCACCCGTGCCAGGCACTGGCGGATTTTATGACGGTCGAAGAGCGCTACGGTTCGGCGCGCGGAGTACGTTTCAGCTACGTGGGCGACGGCAACAACGTGTGCCACTCGCTGATGCTGGCGGCGGCGCAGTTGGGGGCGCACTGCACGGTGGGCACGCCGAAAAACTATGCGCCGAAAGCGGACGTGGTCGCGCAGGCGCGGGCGATTGCGAACGGGACCGGCTCCGAGATCACGCTGGTGCAGGACCCGGTCGCGGCGGTGGCCGGTGCGGACGCGGTGTACACGGATGTGGTGACCAGCATGGGGTTTGAGCATGAGGCGACCAAGCGCGCGCCGATCTTCAAGCCCTACCAGGTGAACGAGGCGCTGATGGCGCACGCCGCGCCAAACGCCGCGTTTATGCACTGCCTGCCGGCGCACCGCAATGCCGAGGTGACCGACGCTGTGTTCGATGGGCCGAACTCGGTTGTGTTTGAGCAGGCGGAAAACCGGATGCATGTGCAGAAGGCGATCCTGCTGCTGCTGCTTGGAGCGGAGCTGCCGGCGTAAACAACTTAAAAGCCAAACCG
>CAXTVG010000395.1:2286-2914 GCA_964247505.1 uncultured Acidobacteriaceae bacterium | reverse complement strand
GAGCAGCACCGACATCTGCACCGCGACGCCCCCGGCAACGCCCGAGTAGCCGTCCAGCGCATCGACGATCACCTGCCGGAGCATGGATGCGCTCGTGTAATCGGCGGCGATAGCATGGCACTCGATGCGAGCGCGCGTCAGTCCGCGGGCGGCACAGCCCCGCGCGACCGGTGCCTCGGCGATCAGCGCGTAGGCCACGTCCGGGTACACGGGGTTGCGCGGCAGCAGCATGGGGTAAATCCGATCCCCCACCAGCGCCGTAACGGAAGGGAAAGAGGCGAGCAGCGCGTAGACATTCATCCCGCTCACTCCCCCCCGCCGAGCTCGTAACAAATCAGCACCACGTCGCGGTTGGCGGCCAAGGTGTTCAGCACGGCTTCGACCTCGTAGGTGTGGGTCACGCCCGAGGTCGGCTCGGTGTACCGGATTCGCTTTGCGGCGTCGAACACGATGTCCGCGCGCCAGCGTAGGGTGATGCGGTAGGTCACTTTGCTCACGAATTCGCTGGTCTCGTACACCAGCTGCGATTGCTGGATATCGATCGCCGCCCAAACGCTCGCGACCGCGCTCCACGTCGCTGCCAGTCCGCCCGCGGCGTCGCGCGCGGTCGAGCGGGCCAGAATTTCCA
>CAXTVG010000395.1:0-2276 GCA_964247505.1 uncultured Acidobacteriaceae bacterium | reverse complement strand
GCGCGCCCGCCGCGGCGAAGGGGGCGGCCACTAGTAACCGCTCCCGAAGTTGCCGAAAGTCTCAAATACCAGCGGGCGCAAGAGCGCCTCAACCGCCATCGGCACCGAAGCCAGCGCCGCGTCGCTCACCGCCTCGCGGTTGCGGTACCAGTGCGCGACGATCAACAGGATCGCCATCACGATGCGCTGCGGGCAGGTATTGACCAGCAGGCCGTCGCCGTAGCTCCCTGCCGTGTAGCGCACCTGGATTGAACCTGGCTGGTAGACCTGCCCCGTCGGCCAGGTGAGCCCCGGCGCGGGCACGATGCGCGCAGGCTCGGAGTTGAGGTCGAGCGAGTAGAGCGCCGGGACGAGCGTCTGCTGCTGCCCGGTGGGGTCGAGATAGGTGATCTGGTCGACGGACACGCACACGGGCCGGGGCAACCGGATCGCCATGTCGTTCCAGTACGAGCCCCAGCTCCACGGGTCGCGCTGGTCCAGCGGCCGCGTCGAGCGGAAATCGCCGTAAGGGAACGAGTCGAGCGTCAGCAGGTAGCTTTGGTTGAAAATCGCGCGCTTCAGGAACTCTTCGCACCACTCGCGGGCGGCCGCGATGTAGGCGGTCACGAGCGTGTCATCGTCCGTGATGTCGATGCGGCAGTGCTGTTTGGCAAGCGCGAGCGTGACGGGCTCCGCCGCCGGCGGCGCGGTCAGGCGGAAATTGAGCACGACGGCCTCCTAGCGGGTTTCCCTGGGCTTCTTAACGGCGGTTTCGCGCTTGGCGGCGGGCTTCGCGGCGGCTTGCTTTGTGGGGTCGCCCGGCTTTTCTCCGAGCGGCACGGCCCGGTTGGCGGCGATCCAGCGCGCGGCGGTCTCCTCCGGAACTTCCAGAATCTCGCCGATCTGGAACAGCGCCGCGTGCGGCTCGGTGAACGATTGTGCGATAACAACCTGCATCGTGGGTTCTCCAAACAAAAAAGGGCTCGCAAAAGAAAGGGCAGCCCGTGAAAGGCTGCCCCGCAGGACTACATCTCGTTTAGCTGGCCGCCTGCTTGATGGCAACCAGCGTGGTCGCGCTGCCGGGCGTGATGACCAGCCCGCCGATGCGGCTGTACAGGAAGAAGCCGACCTCGAGGGTATCTGCGTACCGCTCGTTCAGGCGCAGGATGCTCGGGTCGCCGTCGGTGCGGAACATATACGTGTCCTCGAGCGAGCCGAACAGCACCGGCGTCGCGTTCGCGCCCATGTTGGGCATCGCCTGGTCGAGCACGATGGGATAGCCCAGGATGCTCGAAAAGGGCGCGGACGTCGACGGGTCGTTCTGCCAGAACGGGCGGCCGTAACCGTCCTTCTGCCCCAGCAGGTAGGCCCGCGTGGTCGAGTTCATCACAAATACGGGTGCCTGCAGGTACGCCGGGTCCAGCGCCCCATACAGAGTCGTCAGGTCGTTGAACTGGATGCCGTTCGCATCCGAGGTCGTGTTGTCCGCGGCCACCGCCGCCGAAAGCAGCGCCTGCGTGTTCGGCAGGGCGTTGCCGGCCGCGTCCTTGCCCACGGTGATCGCCTTTTCAATGCCGCGCGCGTAGCGCTTGCCGAACGCGGTCCGCAGCCAGCCGTCCAGGTCGAACGCCGAATCCTCGAGTTCCTGGAACGACACCTTGACCAGGCCGCCGTGGACCATGTCGACGCCCAGCATTCGGTTCGAGAAGGCCGGGTCGGCCTCGACCACCGGCAACGCCTCGCCGAGCAGCAGGATGCCGTTCTGGGTGTCGTCGCCGAGCGAGACCTTGATCGGCGCGCCGTTTTTGTTGGTGATCTTCTGCGCGACTTTCTGCGCGATCGGACCGGCGTACTTCTGCGCTTCGACCAGGGTCGGGTGGAACAACTGCGGGATCAGCGCGCCGCCGGTCGCGGGCGAGGTGGTCAGCAGGTCGCGCTTCTCCTGGGGCATGCCGGCAAAGCCGTGCAACGCGTAGGAGCGCATCGCGTCTGAAAGTTTCTTCTTGCGCTCTTCGATGGGCAGCTCAGCGGCAGCGCCGGGCGCGGGGCGCGGCGAAGGGGTGAACGCGCGCTGCGCGGCCTGGGCGTCCTCAATGCGCTTGATGTCCGCGATGCGCTCTTCCAGCGCGTCCATGTCGGCGAGCATCGCCTTCGACTGCGCGCGCTGTTCGGCGGAAACGGTGTCGGCCTGCAGAATCGCGGCGGCGTCGGTCATCAGTTTGTTGCGCTGTTCCTGAAGCTGAACGATGGTCATAGGGGTCCTGTGCGCTCAGCAAAGGAGCGGCTTGTTGGGGGAG
>CAXTVG010000394.1:0-2915 GCA_964247505.1 uncultured Acidobacteriaceae bacterium | reverse complement strand
GTCACGCTGCCCGCGGGCCTGCAGCCGCAGATCGGGACGGACTGGAGCCCGGTCGGGCAGATCTACTGGTACACCGTCGAGAGCACCAACCCGGCCTACGACACCATGGAAGACAAGTCGATCCAGGACTGGACGCTGGTCAAGCAGTTCAAGTCCGTTCCCGGCGTGGTCGACGACTCGAGCTTCGGCGGCGCGACGCGCGAGTACCAGGTACACCTGGACCCGGACAAGCTGGTCGCCTACGGGCTGACCCTCGCGCAGGTCGAGCAGCAGCTCCAAAACAACAACACCAACTCGGGCGGCTCGTTTATCCAGGCCGGCGCGCAGCAGATCAACGTGGTGGGCGTGGGCCTGTACGAAACTGTCCACGACATAGAAAACACGCTGCTGCTGACCAAAGCCGGCACGGCCCTGCGCGTGCGTGACGTCGCCACGGTGAGCCAGGGCGCGAAGATCCGGCTCGGGCAGGTCGGGAAAACAGTCCACAGGCCGGACGGCACGCTGGTGGACAATCCGGACACGGTTGAAGGCGTGGTGGCGCTGCAAAAAGGCGACAACTCCGACTCAACGCTCGAAGGCATCCACCTGAAAACCGCCGAGCTGAACGAGCACATCCTGCCCAAGGGCGTGAAGGTCGTTCCTTTTCTGGACCGCTCGGACCTGCTGCACTTCACCACGCATACGGTGCTGCACAACCTGACCGAGGGCATCATCCTCGTGGTGGTGATCCTGTTCATTTTCCTGGGCAACGTGCGCGGCGCGCTGATCGTTTCATTCACGATTCCCTTCGCGCTTTTGTTTGCGTCCATCCTGCTCGACCTGGCGCATGTGCCGGCCAACCTGCTCTCGCTGGGCGCGCTGGACTTCGGCATGGTGGTGGACGGCGCGGTGGTCATGGTCGAGAACATCGTGCGCCACCTGGGCCACCACCAGGGCTCGAAGCAGCGCCCGATCGACCTGATCCGGGAAGCGGCGCACGAGGTGCAGCGGCCGGTTTTCTACGCGATCGGCATCATCATCACGGCGTACCTGCCCATTTTTACCCTGCAAGCCGTGGAAGGGCGGCTGTTCCGGCCAATGGCCTGGACGGTCGCCTTTGCTCTGCTGGGCGCCCTGACATTTTCCATGCTGATCGCGCCAGTGCTGTCGAGCTTTTTCTTCCCCAAGGGCACGAGCGAATGGGAAAATCCGGTGCTGATCTGGTTGATCGCCCGGTATCGCCGCTCGGCTACCTGGGCCATCGAGCACCGCTTCGTCACCGTAGGCGTCGCGGCCGGTGTGTTGGCGGCAACGGTGTTTCTGGGTGCCAGCGGCGTGGTCGGCTCCGAGTTCCTGCCGCACCTCGACGAAGGGGCGATCTGGGCCCGTGGAACCCTCGCGCCCTCGACCGGACCCGATGAAGGCGTCGCCATCATGCGCCGCGCCCGGCTCATCATGGCCAGCTTCCCCGAGGTCACCAGAGTCGTGAGCCAGGTGGGCCGCCCCGACGACGCGAGCGACGTCACCGGCTTTTTCGATACCGAGTACTTTGTCGATCTAAAGCCGAAAGCGCAGTGGCGGCCCGTCTTCGCGCAGAATAAGGACGAACTCATCAATGCTATAGACCGGCAGCTTGAAGGGATACCGGGCGTGAGCTGGAACTTTTCGCAGCCGATTTCGGACAACGTCGAAGAAGCGGTAAGCGGGGTTAAGGGCGAGCTGTCGGTGAAGATTTACGGCGACGACCTGAAGACGCTCGAAGCGAAAGCCGATGAAGTCGTCGACGTCATGAGCCATATCCAGGGCGTTGCCGACCTGGGTGTTTTCCGTGTCATCGGCCAGCCGAACCTCAATTACACCGTCAACCGTGAAGCTGCGGCGCGCTATGGCATCAATGTGTCCGACATCCAGGACGCGCTCACCAACGCGGTCGGTGCCGCCCCCCTGACGCAGGTGCTACGCGGCGAGGCGCGCTACGACCTGACCATCCGCTACACCCCGCAGTATCGTGACACGCAGGAAGCGCTGGACCGGGTGCGCCTGGTCGCCTCGTCCGGCGAGCGGGTTTCGCTCGCGCAGCTTTGCACAGTCAAGGTCCAGGACGGCGCGGAGGAGGTTTACCGCGAGGGCGGCATCCGCTACGTGCCTGTGAAGTACAGTGTGCGCGGGCGCGACCTGGGTTCAACGGTTGAGGAGGCGATTCGCCGCGTGGATCGCGACGTCAAGCTGCCCCAGGGCTACAAGATCGAGTGGGCGGGCGAGTACCAGAGCGAAAAGCGCGCGATGGCGCGGCTGGAGCTGATCGTGCCCATCACGATTTTTGTCATTCTCCTGCTGCTGTACACCATGTTCGGCTCGTTCAAATGGGCGTTCCTGATCATGGGCAATGTGGCGATGGCGCCGTTTGGGGGCATGCTCGCGCTGCTGCTCACCGGGACGCACTTTTCCGTTTCCTCGGGTGTGGGTTTTCTGGCCCTGTTCGGCGTTTCCGTGCAAACCGGCGTGATTATGCTCGAGTACATCAACCAGCTGCGCGTGAACGGCCACTCGCCCGAAGCGGCCGCGATTGAGGGCGCGGTGCTGCGGCTGCGGCCCATTATGATGACCATGCTGGTCGCGACCCTGGGTCTGCTGCCTGCGGCGACCTCGCACGGGATCGGGTCGGATTCGCAGCGGCCGTTTGCAATTGTGATCGTGGGCGGGCTGATCGGTGCATTGGCTTTAAACGTCTTCCTGCTGCCGACCCTGTACGTGTGGATTGCGCGGCCGGGCGACAAGCTGCCGGCGAAGCGCGCGGAGATGGAGATTTAGTGGCGCGCCCTTGCCCATCAAAAAACACGCCACGAAGTGGCCGCCAGCCGCGTAGGCGGTTTTGGTCTTTGCTCTTGCTTTTAGCTGCTGTGATGGCTTCGCCCGCGCTGGCTCAGGCGCAAACG
>CAXTVG010000393.1:0-2919 GCA_964247505.1 uncultured Acidobacteriaceae bacterium | reverse complement strand
GCGTAATTATTGTCTTGAAAAGGCGTGTTGCTAATTCCAAAGCCCGCCCTGACCACCGCGCGCGAGCCTGCACGATAGGCGGCGCCGATGCGGGGCTGGAAATCGCGATAGTTGACGCGCAGCCCCAGGTCTTTTGCAATAGCGCCGTAGCCCGCGACATCGAGCGAGTTGCTGGCTGGGTCATACTGCGAGAAGCCTCCGGTTTGCTTCGGAGTGGCGGGCGGATAGAACTCCCAACGCAGCCCATAAGTAAGGGTAAGATCGCGCGTGGCTTGGAATGTATCCTGCACATAGCCGAAGTAAAGCGTCTGGCGCCAGGATGCGTCATTGACATTCACGTCGCGGCCTACAGTGCTGGGCAGGTCCAGCAGAAAGCTCGCGAAGTCGTTGCCGAAAGCCGTTTTCGCTCCGGGCGTACTGGTTTGCCCGTCAGCATAGGTGTAAGCCCCGCGTGGGCCGTACGTCTGCCCTTGCGTTAGGTCGTCGCGCACCCGTCGTATCTCCGCGCCGAACTTAAGCGAGTGATTGCCCAGAATGCGCGTCCAGTTGTTCGCGAAATCGATGTTGCTTTCGCCGCGGTCCCATGGGTAGGAAGCGCTATAGCCCACAACCGGTGCGGAGTAGGTGTTGATCGTGACATTTGCGAGTCCACTGGTGAACGGGCTGACATTCACGCCCGGGATGCCGGCGTTGGTGGACGCGCTCGTGCCGTAGTCGCTTTGGCGCACGCTGTTGCGGTAGTGATTGACGCCCACCCGCACATCGGTGAACAGCGTAGGCGAAAACAGGTGGGTGTATTCGCCCGCCGTGTTGTAGACGTGGTTTGTGCCCGTGCCGCCGCTTGAGCCGGGGCCGCCCGCGAGTCCGAACGCCGGGTCCTGCTCCGTATTGGTGTGCTGCCAGCTGTAGCGATAGCTGAGCTGATCGGCTGCGCTTAATTTATGGTCGAACTTCAGGTCGAAGGTATTTGTATCCTGCCGGAAACCTGTGTTGACCTGGTAGTTGTTCGTGATTGCTGTGCCGTTAGTATTCGGCAGCGGAATCAGCGCGAGAATTGCTTGTGAAACGGGCTGGAACCGGCTCACCGGGATCTGATTGTTCGCGAACTGCTGGCGTCCTGTGCCGCTTGCCGCGCCCGTAGCAGGGTCATAGATGGGCTGCGGGCTGGCGCTCAGGTCGCCGTTGCGAAACGCCACGGTAGGCACGGTGAACAGGTTAAATTGGCTTCGGTGATTGCTGTAGCGGAGAAAGTCTCCGAAGAAAAAGGTCCTGTTTTTGATGATGGGACCGCCCAGCGTGCCCCCGTAATAGTTATTTGTAAATCGGGGGAACTTGCCGGTCCTGTTGAAGTAATCGCGGGCTCCGACGGCGCTTACCTCGTTGTATTCATAGGCAGAGCCGTGAAAGTCATTGGTGCCGGACTTTAGAATGACGTTCGTGACCGCGCCGGCGGAGCGGCCGAACTCGGGCGCGTAATTGCTGGTTTCTACGTCGACCGTTTGGATTGCCGCGGCCGGCGGCACATAGACCTGCAGCAAGCCGGTGCGCTCGTTGTCGTCAATGCCTTCCAGCTGTAAATTGTTCGCGGTTTCAGCCTGTCCATTTACATTGAATGACTGCGAATTCTGCGCGTCGAAAAACGAGGAATGGTCGTAGATCGGTGCGCTTACTCCGGGCACCAGCGACTCAAGCGCCTGAAAGTTCCGGCTGTTGCCTACGGGCAGCTCTACGATCTGCTTGCTTTGGATCTGCGCGCTCACATCGGCTCGATCGGTCTGCAGCGCGGGCGCCTGGTCCGTCACCGTAACTGTTTGCGAGATATCGCCGGTCTTGAGCTGCACGTCCGTGCGCACTGTCGTGTTGACCGTGACCTGCACGTCGCGAGTCAGCGCTGTCTGGTAGCCTGCGTCCGTTACCTTGACCGAGTAGATGCCGGGGGAAAGAAAGGTGAACTCATAGTTCCCGGTATCGTTTGTCTGGTGTGTGTAGTGCAGGCCGGTAGCTTGCTCGGTGAGCTCGACGGTTGCGCGCGGCACCGAGGCTCCGCTTGCGTCTGTGACCGAGCCGACCAGGGTCGCGGTTGTAGCCTGCGCCCAAGCCCCGCTGCCGCACCAGCCCAGCAGGCAGAACACCACTGCGGAACGAAACGTTTCGGACTGAAGGACGGCTTTCAACATCTCCTGCTCTCCTCCTGAAGCTGTCAAATTCCCTGAGAGCAGGGCTGGCGGTTCGCTCACGCGGCGCGAGTCCCTCCAAAAGTCCTGCTACCGGCCAAAACGGGACAGTAGCCCTTCACGGTTTGAGATGTCAAGACAGAGGCTCTCCTAAGCTCAGCGGAGGGAGGGGCTAGGGGGTTTGTGGGACAGCGCGCTCCGCGGCAAACCGGAGATTTTATGAAGTGGAAATCGCGGCGGGCTCGACCGGCGCTCCCTCTTTCGTGCTTTTTGCATAAAGGTTACGTTAGCGCGTGGCGGCCATTCATCCCGACGGAACGTCACATCGCGGACTCAACAATTTAATTCACAAAGTTCTGGGTGGAAGTGCTTACTGCAACGCGGACACCAGTACAGGGTCATGCTCCAAGAGCGATGGGGCCATCGCCGGAAACGGCGCAAAGACCGTCGCGCGGCCAGCACGCCCATAAGGAAGAAATTGGGGAGGCAGATGAACGAACGTTGAAACGGAAACGGGCGAGCAGGATCGCGCTTTTTTGTGTTGCTTTTTCTGTGCGGCGGAGTCACCGGACAGGCCACCGATGCGTCGGGCGCGGCTGTGTCGGGTACGACAGTAACGCTGATCAGGCCAAGCGGCGATGCCAGTAAGGCGTTTGGGACCAACTTCAGCGCGGGTACTCCAGGGCCGAACAAATACCTTGTCAACACAAACGACCACATGATCGCTCCCCGGCTCGGCATTGCG
>CAXTVG010000392.1:1073-2921 GCA_964247505.1 uncultured Acidobacteriaceae bacterium | reverse complement strand
GATGCGGAGGGAGTGGTTGCCCGTGCCGCCGTTGTTGCGCAGCGTCAGGGGAACCCCGCTCGCGCGTCCGACGAGGAGGTCGGCGGCACCGTCGTGGTTGAAGTCGGCGGCGACGACCGAGCGCGCGCCGGCGAGGTCGAGCTTGCGGAGGTCGAGCGCGTCGCTGCGGTCGGTGAAAGCCATGCCGCCCCCGTTGCGGAGGATGCGGAGCTCGGTGCCGTGGGCGGTGGAGACGAGCACGGCGAGGTCAATCCAGCCGTCGTTGTCGAAGTCGATGGGGGTGAGACCCCAGGCTGCGGTGACGCCGGGAAGTTCGAGGGGGACGCGCGCAAAGCGGCTGCCGTCGATGTTGCGCCACAGGGAAAGGCCGGGAGCGCCGGAGTGGGTGACGGCGATGTCCATGAGGCCGTCTTTGTTGAAGTCGGCGACGGCGAGGCCGCGGGAGGGGGCGAGCGTTGTGCCGGGGTAGAGGGCGAGCTGCTTGAACGCGCCTTCGCGCTGGTTCTGGTAGAGCTGGGGCGAGCCCTGGCTGCCGCTGACGACGAGGTCGACGGCGCGGTCGTTGTTGAGGTCGGACAGCACGGCTCCGGCGGTGTCGCCTGCGCCGGCGAGGCCGGTGGGAGCGGTCCACTCGGTAAAGGTGGAGTTGCCGTTGTTGCGCCAGAGCACGCCGGGGCCGGCGGTGGTAGGACTCCCGGTGACATAGAGGTCGAGGTCGCCGTCGTGGTCGAAGTCGACAAAGGTGATGCCGGCGGGTTTGTTGAGGGGCTTGAGGCCGACGGTGTCCGTAACGTCGGCGAATTTGCCGTGGCCGAGATTGCGGAAGAGCAGAACGCGATCGGTGAGGGCGAGGGCGAGGTCGGGCAGGCCGTCGTTGTCGAAGTCGCCGACGGCGCAGGAAACGCCGTCGCCTTTGGCGGTGAGGCCGGTGGTGGTGCTGGGGTGGTGCTCGGGCGCGCCGCTGTCGGGGATGCGGTAGGCGTGTAGGCCTTCGCCGGTGGCGGTGGCGACGATGTCTTTGCTGCCGTTGCCCTCGATGTCGAGGACGCACACGCCGCCTGTGGAGGCCTGCTGCGGGGTTGCGGCGGCTGGGGTACTTGGGCCGGGAACAAAGGTGACCGGGATCATGGGCCCGGCGTGGGCGGGCTGGCCGAGGAGGTCCTGGACGGTGGCGTAGCGGCCTTGTTCGCCATAGGAGGCGCTCATGAGTGTGCCGATTTTTTTGTCGGTGATCTCCTGGAAGCGCTTGATGTGGGCGCGGGCTTCGTCGGTTTTGCCTTCGCGCTGCAGGGCGCGGGCGAGGCCGAACTGGGCGGAGGCGTGGAGCGGGTTGAGGTCGAGGGCCTCCGTGAACTCGGCGGCGGCGTCCTCGAACTTTTTCTGGCTGGCGTCGATAGGGCCGAGGAAGTAGTGGGTGTCGGCGTTGTTGGGGTCGCGGGTGGAGGGGTGCTGAGAGTCGGCGAGCGCGGCGTCCTGGTTGCCGCCGCTGAAGTCGGCGACGCCGAGGCTGTACCAGGCGCGCACGCTTTTGGGGTCGAGCGCGGCGGCTTTTTTGAGGGTTTCCTGGGCTTCCGGTAGCTGGCGGAGGTAGAGGTAGGCCAGGCCCTCGTTGATGAGCGGGATCACGGTGTTGGCGTCCGCGTGCTGCGCTTCCTCGAACTTGTGCAGGGCTTTTTCGGTGAACTGCTGGTTCATGTAGGCGACGCCGATGTTGTTGGCGAGCGAGGCGGATTGGGCGGGGCCCGCGGCGGCAGATTCGGGGGGGAGCGGCGCGGGGAGCGATACGGCGAGGAAGGAGATGGCGAGGGTTGGGGTGGGGGCGATCGAGGGGAGGAGGGAGCGGGGGAG
>CAXTVG010000392.1:0-1063 GCA_964247505.1 uncultured Acidobacteriaceae bacterium | reverse complement strand
GTGGCGTAGTCGGCGGAGTGGCCGGGGAAATCGGCTAGCAGCGGCGAGCAGAGCGAGGCGGCGAGGATGGCGAGGGTGAGGGTTCGCCATTGCGCGAAGGACCTGAAAGTGGAGCAGGAAACGGACGGGAAGGCAAGCCGGAGCATGGACCTCTAAGGATACTCCTGAGCCGCTAAGATGTTGAAGCGAAAGGTTAGTGGTTTTGCGGTCCGGTGAAGGATTGAGGACCCGGCGGGGGCGATTAGGATTGGAGAGCGAGGTTTGTTTGTGAATCCATATACGGAACGCGTTGTTGACCTGTTGGACCCGGAGGAGAACCAGCTTTATAACCTTGGCGTGGAGGATGCGCGGGCGGTGCTGCTGCGGCAGCCGGCGGAGGCGATGCTGGGGGTGCAGGGGTCGTTTGCGCTGATCGCGCGCGAGGGGAAAACGGTGCGGATGGCGCGGTCGCTGGATCGTCCGATGCGTTACTTTCTCGCCAAGCGCAAGGAAGGCCCGGTGCTGATTGTGGCGTCGCGGATGGATGCGATCTATGAGCAGCTGCGGGCGGAAGGGTTGGAGGGGCAGTTTCATCCGAGCTACACGCGGATGGTGCCGGCGCACTATGTGACGGAGATTCAGCTGGTGGGGTGCCCCGATCCCGACCCGGTGTACACGCGGTTTTTCACGCCGCCGATGGGGGTGTTGCCGCCCGATCTCGACCTGATCGGCGAGCGGTATGTGGGCGCGCTGGAGGCGGAGATTGGGCGATGGCTGGAGCGGGTGCCGGCGGAGGAGCCGGTGGGGGTTTGTTTTTCGGGCGGCGTGGACAGCGGGGCTGTGCTGCTGACGGCGTACCACGTGATGCGGCAGCGCGGGATGAACCTGGGGCGGCTGAAGGCGTTTGTGCTGGATCTGGGGCGCGGGCCGGATGTGGAGCAGGCGCGCGCTTTTCTGGATGCGGTCGGGCTGGGGATTTTTCTGGAGCCGGTGGAGGTGGATGCGTCGACGATCGACCCGCGCGAGACGATTCGGGTGATTGAGGATTACAAGCGCCTGGATGTGGAGTCGGCCAGCATGGCGC
>CAXTVG010000391.1:770-2921 GCA_964247505.1 uncultured Acidobacteriaceae bacterium | reverse complement strand
ACGATCGAGAACAAGCGCGACCGGTTCGCGACAATTCTGGTCGCGCCATTTATGACCTGCTCGGCGCGGCTGCCCATCTACCTGCTCATGATCGCAGCTTTTGTGCCGAATAGGCCGCTGCTGGGCTCGTTTCTTGGGCTTCAGGCGGCGGTGATGCTGGGGCTGTACGGGCTTGGTTTTTTGGCAGCGCTGTTCACGGCCCGGCTGCTCAAGAGCTCGATCCTGAAAGCGTCGTCTGCTCCGTTCATCCTGGAGCTGCCCCAATACCGCCTGCCTACGTTGCGTTCCCTGAGCCTGCGCCTGCTCGACCGGGGCCGAGTGTTTCTGCGACAAGCCGGGACCATAATCCTAGGTGTGACGGTTGTGTTGTGGGTCTTGAGCCACCTGCCGGTCCACTTCGGGCATGGAGTCAGTTTCCCGGACCTGGCGCAGTCGATCGTGGGCCGGGTGGGCCGGTGGATTGAGCCCGCGATTCATCCGCTCGGCTTCAATTGGAAAATCGGCATTGGGCTGCTGAGCTCGATTATCGCGCGCGAGGTCATCGTGGGCACGCTGGGAACCCTATACGGCATGGACCCCGAAACCCAGCAAATGGGCTTGCAGCAAGCCTTGCACAGCGATCTGTCGCTGGGCGGGGCGATGGCGCTGGTAGTCTTCTTCGCGTTTGCAATGCAGTGCTTTTCGACGCTCGCGATCGTGCGGCGGGAAACCAACAGCTGGCGCTGGCCGGCGCTGCAGTTCGCCTATATGAGCGCGCTCGCGTATGTCGCGGCTCTCGCGACCAACGTCGTAGTTTCCCGCTTCTTTTAGCCGGCCTGCGTTATCATAATGGAGAGACGGTTGTACAGCGGCGTCCCGGCCGCGTCTGCCTGGCTTTTTGAGCGGCGCAACCCTCACACATTTTTCCCAAGGCCGGAGTCCGGCCCATACGAGAGTTTTCCATGATTTCTGTCAGCGGTGTCAGCATGCGCTACGGCGCAAAGGTGTTATTCGAAGACGTTTCGACGCAGTTCATTCCGGGCCGCCGTTATGGCCTGACGGGCCCGAACGGCGCGGGCAAGTCGACCTTTATGAAGGTTTTGACCGGCGAGTTGGAGCCGCAAAAAGGCTCGGTCGTGCGCCCGCGCAAGTTTGGGGTTTTGCGGCAGGACCAGTACGCGTTCGACGCCTTTCGCGTGATCGACACGGTCATTATGGGTAACAAGGGGCTGTGGGCGGCCCTTGAAGAGCGGGACCGGATCTACGAAAAAGCGGAGCTCACCGACGAGGACGGCATGCGTCTGGGCGAGCTCGAAGGCGTTGTCGGCGAGGAAGACGGCTACAGCGCCGAGTCGGACGCCGCGGTGCTGCTCCAGGGGCTCGACATTGCAGATGAGTTGCACGAGCGCCGGATGAGCGAGCTGCAGGGCGGCGAAAAAGTGCGTGTGCTGCTGGCCCAGGCTTTGTTCGGCAACCCGCAGGCTCTGCTGCTGGACGAGCCGACGAACTACCTCGATCTTGAGTCGGTGCAGTGGCTGCAAGACTTCCTCCTCAAGTTCGAAGGCGCGCTGATTACGATCTCGCACGACCGGCATTTCCTGAACGCGGTTTGTACGCACATTGCCGACATCGATTACCAGACGATCATCACCTACACGGGCGGCTATGACGCCATGGTCGCCGCGAATACGCAGGTACGCTCGCAGCTGGAAAGCGCGAACGAGCAGCGCGAAAAGAAAATCGCGCAACTGAATGAGTTCATCGCGCGGTTCGCCGCCGGGACGCGGTCGAGCCAGGTGACCAGCCGCAAAAAGGAAGTGGAGCGGCTGCAGACCAGCGAACTGGCGCGGTCGAACATTCAGCGGCCTTATATCCGCTTCGACCAGAACCGGCCGAGCGGCAAGCAGACGATTGAGATCGAGGGCGTGCGCAAGAGCTACGACGGCGAGGGCGCGGTCAAGAACTTTTCCGCCACCGTGATGCGCGGCGAAAAGGTGTGCTTGATGGGGCGCAACGGCCAGGGCAAGACTACTTTGCTCAAGAGCCTGCTGGCGGGGATGCCGGAGCTGGAGCGCGATTTCTCGATTGACGGCGGCGCGGTGAAATGGGGCCACGAGGCACAGATCGGCTACTTCCCCCAAGACCACACGGGCGCGATCGAGCATGGAACCC
>CAXTVG010000391.1:0-760 GCA_964247505.1 uncultured Acidobacteriaceae bacterium | reverse complement strand
TCTGTACAATTGTGTCACAAAGAATACCAAGGAAGCGATCCGCTGGCTGCTGGGGCAGATGTTGTTTTCGGGCGAGGAAGGCCTCAAAAAGACTGACGCGCTGTCGGGCGGCGAGGCGGCTCGGCTTCTGTTCTGCAAGCTGATGCTGCAAAAGCCGAACGTGCTCATTCTCGACGAGCCGACGAACCACCTGGACCTTGAATCTATCAACGCGCTCAATACTTCGCTGCAGAAATACGAGGGCACGGTGCTGCTGGTCACCCACGACCGCGACCTGATCGTTGACGTGGGCACACGCATTTGGCGGTTCGAGCACGGGAAGATTGAAGATCACAAGGGCCCGTACGCGGAGATCGCGGAGGCCGAAGCGGTGGCGGCGCGGTAGGCTCATGGAAAGGGAACGGGACTATGGACTGGACCGGGTGTGAGTTGGTGGAGCGGGTGGAAGGACGCTGCGGCGGACGCCCCACGATTGTGGGTACGCGCGTTTGGCCGGAGACATTCACGGAAAATGCTGAGGACGGAATGAGTGTTGAAGAGATGCATGAACATTTTCCTACCGTCAGCGAAGAGCAAATTCAAGGGGTGCTCGATTTCGCACGTAGAAAGCAATCGGCTGCGTGAAGGTCCTGCTCGATGAAAACATGCCTCTCGGCATGCGCTCCCATCTGACTGACCACGAGGTTTTCGTTACTGCCCGTTTGGGCTGGAACAGCATCCGGAACGGCCTCCTGCTCGGGAAAGCGGAGGAGGCCGGATT
>CAXTVG010000390.1:0-2922 GCA_964247505.1 uncultured Acidobacteriaceae bacterium | reverse complement strand
CCCCACCACGGGGCGGCCCACCGGCTTGATCGCCCCCCTCCGCGTTGAGGCGTTTGCCGAAGCCCCAGGTTTTGCTCACCCGCAGGTTCAGCGCGAAGAGGCTGGGGCCGTTGCCGTAGTTGATGGGGATAGGCGCGCTCCCCGCGATTGGGGCCGTATTGAAGGCGCCGTAGCGGGTTTGGCGGATGTTGGTTCCAGTCGAACCGGCGGCGGCGAACGAGGGCCGGTCGGTAAACAGCGAATCGCCGTTTTGGTCTTGGGAAAGCGTGATGTTGAACGGATTTCCCGACTGGAGAACAACGAAGGGCGAGATGCGGAAGTAATGCGGGGCCGAGTAGCTGCCGACCAGGAAAAAGCGGTTGCGCACGTCGTTCGAGGCGCGTCCGTAGTCCTGCTTCAGGTTGAGGGAGATGGACGGGAAGCTGCCGACCCCGTTTACGTCGCCATTGGCGAAGGAAAGCCCGTAGAAGCCGAACGCGGACAGTGACCGGCGGATCTGTGCGTGGAAGTTTACGAACAGCTGGTCCTGGTTGTACACGCCTTCGGAGTAGTACTGGTACACATTGCCGAGCGCGGGGTCGTAGGCGGGCGAGTACGGGGCGTTGGCGTTGAGGGTGTCGAGCGCGTGCGAGCCGTGCGAGTGGATGTAGGTGGCGGACAGGGTGGTGGTCTTGGTGAGTTGGTGGTCGAGCCCGATGGACTCCTGGATGTTCGCCGGGGCGCGCAGGTTGGGGTTGATCTGGTAGATCGCGGGCGAGCGGCTGCTGTTGCCGGCGCTGGTTGTGCCGCTGGTTCCGGCACCGCACTCGGCCTCCGTCGTGGCGAGATCGGGCAGGCCCTCGGGCAGGTAGCAGGTGGGGTTCTGCAAAACCACCTCGCGCTGGACTACGCCATTCACGCGCCCGGCCTGCAGGATGGGCGCGATGCCGAAGCGGTCGTAGAAGTAGCCGAACCCGGCGCGGAGGACGTCCTTGGTGGGTTTGCCGTTTTTCATAAATCCGTAGGCCAGGGCGATGCGCGGGGCCCAGTCGCTGTGATCGTGTATGTTGTTTTGCGTTTCCCAGCGGAGGCCGTAGGAGAGGGTCAGGTTGGGCTTGTACTTCCAGTCGTCCTGGTAGAACAGCGCGCCGTCGACCAGGTTGGCCGTGGCCTGGGGGCTGCCGGTGATGAAGACCAGCTGCGAAGGGCCGCCGCCGGCTTGCTGGATCTGCTGAAAAGTTTCGCCGTTGTGCTGGCCCTGGAGGGTAAGGCCGTAGCTCTGCGCGGCGGAAATCTCGCCGCAGCCTGTGCTTGCGGTCGCGCCCGCCTGGCACGGGTTGGTCGCGCCGCCTACCGGGCAGCCGGTGGCTGTGGGGCAGGAGCGCGCGGCAAAGGTGAACAGGCCGTTGAAGCTGGAGTCGGCGTAGTTGGCCTCGCGGCTGGCCCGGATGCGGCCGCCGAGTGAAATGGAGTGGGTTTTGAGCGCGAGCTCGGTCAGGTTGGAGAGCTCGTAGCGGTCGGTGTGGTCGTTGATGTTCTGCTCGCTCTGGCCGCCGAAGGTCTGGTTGCCCTGTACCTGCACCTGGGGGGTCGCGTTCGCGGGGCTTTGGTTGGAGCGGCCGAAAATTGCGCGCGCATTGATTTCCATGATGACCCGCGGCCCGAAGACTTCCGTGTCGCCCAGCTGGATCTGGTTCTCGCTCGAGGTACTGTTGTAGGCCTGGGAGGTGAGCGAAAACTGGCCTACGCCCTGATTGTTCTGCACATTGCGCTCGAACTCATAGCGCACCCGGAGCGAGTTTTTCTCCGTGAGCTGCACGTCGACGCGGGGGCTGATGTTGGTGCGGCTTTCCGGGGTGTTCAGGGCGTCGGTGAAAGGCACGGCGTAGTTTTGGCTGTTGTAGTCGGCGGGGTCGCCGAAGTTGCCCGCGGCGAAGTCGCCGTTGATCTCGCCCAGCAGACGGTAGGCGGTCACGATGGAGTCGTCGCCGATGGTGCGGTGCTGGGCCGACACGAAGAACGAAGCGTTTTTATTGATGGGCCCGCTCAGGGTGCCTTCGTACTGGTAGCTGTCGTAGTCGGGCAGGTTTTTGGTGAAGGGATTGCCGGTGTTGAGCTGGCGGGCGTTGCCCTGGCCGTAGAACTCGCCGTGCAGCTTATCGGTGCCGGGCTTGGTGAAGATTTCGACGCGCCCGAAGCCGATTTTGTCGAACTGGGCGCCGTAGGGGTTCTGGTTGACGCGGATTTCGCGGATCGCGGACTTGGGCGGCAGCTGGCCGCCGGTAAAGCCATCGATGTAGATTTGGCCGCCGGAGGGGCCTGCGGCGGGACCGGCGAGCGCGCTCAACTCGTTCGACAGCTCGTCCGGGTCGTCCGAGAGAGCGTCGATGTCCGCGCCTTTGAGGACGACCGCGTTGGCGTTGGCGTCGGGGTCGACGGAAACCGTGGGCAGGCCGGCGTTGACCTGCACGGTTTGCTGCTGGACCTCGATGACCAGCGTGGTGTTCAGCGCCTTGCTCGCGCCCGCTGCGACCGTGACGCCCGGCGTGTTGCGGGGGCCGAAGCCCTGGGCCGTCGTGAGGACGACGTAGGTGCCGGGAGGGACGTTGGGGATTGCGTAGCTGCCGTCCTGGGTGGAGGTCCCGCTCGCGACGGTGTGGCCTTGGGCATCGGTGACGCTGACGGTCGCACCGGGGATGACGGCACCGGACGGGTCGGTGACGGACCCACGCAGCGTGCCCGCGGAAGCATGCGTGGCGGGCGCGGCGGTTTGGGCCAAAAGCGCCGGGGCGGGAAGGAGAGCCAGGAGAAGTGCGGCGTTTCGCAAAGGGCTTTGTTTCACGGGGCTCCAGGGGTGCGGAAGTCGGGTGATGGGTAAGCGCGCGGGTCAGCGCTGCGGAGCTGCCTCGCCGCCTTCGCCGCCGCCGCCGCCCAGGTTCCAGG
>CAXTVG010000389.1:0-2922 GCA_964247505.1 uncultured Acidobacteriaceae bacterium | reverse complement strand
AAAACGACCAATGCGCGGTTGCCGGGCCGCGAAGTCGGAACTATTTGCACCCCCATACCCCTTGCGGGCGGCTGATACGCGACAGCGCGGGTGCTTCCCGCTTTACCCACCGCGCTCCGCGCACCATGTTTCAAGGATTCGCCCTGCTTGCGATCTTGGCTTTCTTTGCCCGCTCGCGGCTGCGAGCGATGCGGACCCTCAAACTGCAATCTGCATTGCAGAACCTTTTCTTGCGGCTTTCGTTCTCAACAAACAGCGTTCCACAGCGCACACATCGGCGGTATGGTTTTTCTGCGACAGCATCAAGAAAAATGGTGGTGGCGATGGCCTGCCGAACACAAGTCGCCTCCATCGTGAAAAAGGGCGGCGCGCCGCCTTTCGGATTTATGCGTGGCAGCGGCCCGAGCGCAACAAGCTTGTCGAGTTCCTCCAGCCTTTCGAACGGTCCTTGCCTTTTGGGAGGCAGCCAATTCGCCGGTGGGCTTAGAACAATCTGCTGCAATCGCTCTTGGTGCTGCTCGATCTCACTCAGGGTTAGAGCGCGCGGCTCGCCCACAAACTCCTCGTAAAATCGGTCCTCAGGCAAACTATGGTCCCGCCAATCAAACTGGAAGCGGAAAGGGCCGTACTTACTGAAGAACGCAAGCGCCTCCTGGTCTGTTTTCAAAGCGGAAAATCTTCCCGCACCCTCGAAGGCTTGAAAGACGAACAGCCGATCTCGCCGCCGACGCATGTCACGCCGTCGGGAGTAACAATGCTCTCGCTGTACTCCGCGCCTACCCGCCGAAAGCGGATGCACTGCCCAGCTTCCGATCCGTCTAGCGATACCTCCCAACCATTTTGAACGCGCAACGCGGCTTTCACCTCTTCGGTGAGCGGCTGCTGTTTCTTTCCAGCGGAGAGGTGACGCTGGCGGAACTCCTGGAGAGCGCGAAGAAAAAAGTAAACGCCGGGCAGGAGGTGCGGCTTGCCAGTATCCCGGCGGATGCGGGAGCCGGACACGGCATCTTTGAGAACCTGCACGGCCGCGAGGACGCGGCGCTTGGCCGAAGAGCTCAAGAGCCTGTGCGGGCAGTTCCACGGGGAGGTGGGACGGCGCTTTGTGGAGCGCGCCGCAAGAGAGGATAAGGGCAAGCTCGCGGCCTTCCTTCGCGACAGCGTGGAGAAGTTTGTGCGGGAGTTTGCGCCCCGCGCCGGGGAGCAGGCAAAGCGGGTCGCCCGGCGCTTTGGGCTGCTGGCGGCGGCTGGCGAGCTCGCGACGCGTTGGGAGCTTACGGGCTGGCCGGATGGCGAAGCGATACGCGGGTGTGCGGACTGCTTTGGCGCCTGGCTTGAGAACTTCGGCGCGGGCAACCATGAGGAGCGCGTGATCGAAGAGCGGGCGCAAGGCTTTTTTCAAAGGCATGGCGCTTCCCGCTTTCAGGATGCCGCGAAGCCGGAAGCGTATGTGCCCAATCGGGCGGGCTACTGGCGGTAGGGCGGAGCGGGGCGGCAATACCTGGTGACCGCTGCGGGGCTAAAGGAGATGCTGGAGGGCTTGAACCAAAAGCGCGCCTCCAAGGTGCTTATCGCGAGGGGACTACTGAAACCCGGCAGCGACGGCAAGAGCAGTCAATCCCTGTCCATCGCCGCGAGCGGGCAGAAGTCAACGCGGGTGTACGTCTTTGAAATGCCGGAGGAGGAGGAAGCGTGAGGTTGAACTTCGCCCTACTCCGGGATGAGCCGAATCCGGGTGTGGGAAGTGTGGGAGGTGTGGGGAGCAATGTTGACGCGGGTGAAACGCCCCACACGCCTTTTGCGCCTGGTGCGTGAGGTGTGGGGGAACAGGGCGAAAATCCGGAATCCCCACACGTCCCACACGTGGCGAAGGCGGAGAGGTGGGACCAAAACGCCAATGTTCATGCGGGTTCCACACTCCCCACACGTCCCACACCACCAGAACAGCATTTCCCCTTGCCGTAGGACTCGGAGGAGCGGCCCGGCCCGCTCGCGCAAGTCCCGCCGCCCTTCCGCGACCACACGCCCTACGCGGAGGACTTTTCCCGCTGGGCGCTGGCGCATTGCGTCTGCCGCGACGGCTGCCTGGGCGGAGTCGCGGCGCTGCTGGAGCAGTTCTGCGACTGGCGCATCGCGCTTAAAGGCGAGGGCGGCCCGTGGCTCGCGACCTTCGCGGCGCTGCTGGAGAGCGAGGGGTTCCGCGTCACGGATGGCATGGTCTACGGCCTGGTGCTGAAGGCGGAGTAACTAAGCCTCACCACGCCCGGACACATGGCGAAGGAGGCGGCATGGAACGGAAAGCGCCGGTGAGCGACTTGCCCGAGACCCGGCCCGTAGCGGGGACCGGCCCGGCGCGCTACCGGCGAGGCCGCTGGAAAGCGGTGGTGGCGGCCCACATGGAAGAGCTCTACGCGGGCGAGTTCGCTCACGGGCCGACCATGCGCGGCGCTCACAACACATGAGTGCGGCGGCGGCGCGCTAGGCAGTGCGCTCACGCGCGGGCATCGTCCTCACGTTCTGGCGGGTGCGGTCGAGCCAGTCCGCCCAATCCTGCATCAGCTTCGCTCGCGGCTCGAGGTAAAGCGCATGGTTATACGAAGCGCTCACGGCATTGCGCGGGGCGTGGGCGAGCTGGAGCTCAATGTCGGGTCTATCCCTGAGGACTTCAGCTTGCGGGCCTCCCCATGCTTCGCCCGCGCTTCGGCTGGCCTCATCTCCGGGTATCGGCCCAACGTCATTGTCTTCTGCTTGCCGTTTACCCGGTAGTCCCATCGCCACGCCTTACCGCCCGCCTTCGTCACCCCCCAGCATTTGCTCTGCCGGATACGAGCAGAAATACCAGCACCGCGACCCGGCTTCCGGCGTACCCCACCGGACCTCACCGGACAACACAGACAAGAAAAGCCCGCTATTCGCGAGCTTTTT
>CAXTVG010000388.1:0-2924 GCA_964247505.1 uncultured Acidobacteriaceae bacterium | reverse complement strand
ATTGCAATCCGCGAATCTGAGGCCCGGACGATCGCGAGAAAAGTATCGGGAGGCTCCTAGGAATGTCAATCGAAAACAAAGAGACCTGCGTGGAGCGGAAATGGAGAAGCTGCTATAGCAGTTAGCGGCTAAGGCGTAAAGGCGATCGGACGGCCCTGTTTCGCATGAAACAAGAGTTTGCGGTATGTAGGTCGGCGCTGACGTTTGTGTGCCGCCGGGCAGACAAGGTGCCTGCTGAAAGGTGAAGCGCGCAGGTGTGAATAAAAGCTATAGCCAATTGAAAGTCTGACCAGGTGGGGGGCTGGAGTGATATGCTCCCACTGGTTTTTGTTTTCGTGAGAGAGATCGAGGAGAAACAGCGATGCAGGGTGTGAAATGGACGAGGTCGCACGGGGTGCGGAGCGCGGCGGTGTGCCTGCTTCTGCTTTCCGCGGGAGCGTGGACGCAGGCAAGGGCCGCCGCGCCGGCAGCCGCGGGGGACCCCTGGTGGAAGCATGCGCTCATTTATGAGATCTACCCTCGTTCTTTCCAGGACTCGAATGGCGACGGCATCGGGGACCTGAACGGCATAACGCAGCGCATGCAGTACGTGAAAGCGCTGGGCGTCGACGCGATCTGGCTTTCGCCTATGTTTCCTTCGCCGCAGGTGGACTTCGGCTACGACATCTCGGACTACGAGGCGGTGGACCCGCAGTACGGCACTATGGCCGACTTCGACCGGATGCTCGCGACGGCGAAGCAAAACGGCGTCCGCATTTGCCTGGACTTCGTGGTGAACCACACCTCGGATAAGCACAAGTGGTTTCTTGAGTCGCGCAGCTCGCGCACGAATCCGAAGCGCAACTGGTATATCTGGCGCGACCCCAAGGGCTACACCGCGGACGGCAAGCCGATCCCGCCGAACAACTGGCTGTCGGGGTTTGGGCACTCGGCCTGGGAGTGGGACCCGCACACAAAGCAGTTCTACTACCACCGGTTTTATGCGCAGCAGCCGGACCTGAACTGGCGCAACCCGGAAGTGGAAAAGGCGATGTTCGGCGTGGTTAAGTTCTGGCTCGACCGGGGCGTCGCGGGCTTTCGGCTGGATGCTGTGCCGACGCTGTTTGAGAACCCCAATCTGACCGATGCCAAGGAAAAGCCGGGGAAAAACGCGTATGGCGACCAGAACCAGGAGGTGACTGAGTACGACGACCTGCCGGAGGTCCACGGGGTGATGCGCCGGCTGCGCGCGCTTGTGAATTCCTACCCGGGCGACCGCGTGCTGATCGGCGAAACCTACCTGCAAAGCCCGCAGGATCTGGACCGGTGGTACGGCGGCGTGAAGCACG
The DNA here is from genome assembly GCA_964247505.1 of uncultured Acidobacteriaceae bacterium. Lineage (GTDB taxonomy): Bacteria > Acidobacteriota > Terriglobia > Terriglobales > Acidobacteriaceae > EB88. Next base: position 1,596 of record CAXTVG010000388.1, on the reverse strand, counting down.
ATGAACTACAGCTGCCCATGGATATGCAGGTGGGCTTTCAGAAAAAGCTCGACGCGGCACAGCTGCGTAAGCTCATCGGCGAGGCGGAAACCGAGATCAACGGCAACCAGCCCTTGTTTGTGTTCGACAACCACGACAACGAGCGCAGCTGGAACCGCTACGGCGACGGCGTGCACGACGCGCAGATTGCGCGGGTGATCGCAACCGCGCTGCTGACCAGCAAGAGCACCGCGCTGATGTATTACGGCGAGGAGCTCGGCATGGTAACGAGCACGCCCACGCGCATCCAGGACGTGAAAGACCCTATCGGCCGCACTGGATGGCCGAAGGAAAAGGGGCGCGACGGCGAGCGCACCCCGATGCAGTGGACGCCGGGGCCGCAGGCCGGCTTTTCCAGCAATCCGCACACCTGGCTGCCGGTCGCAAGCGACTACAAGACCGTGAATGTGCAGACGGAGTCGGGCGAAAAAGCTTCGCTGTTGAACTGGCACAAGCAGTTGATCGCGATGCGGCGCAACGACCCGGCGCTGCGTTCGGGCTCGATGACGATGCTCGATACGAGCAACCCTTCGGTGCTGTCGTGGGTGCGCAAGGGCAGCGATGGGAAATCGGTGGTTGTGGCGATGAACTGCACGGCCCAGCCGCAGACTGTGTCCCTGAAATTCGCGGGCAGCGGACGGGTGAAGACCGTGCTGACGGATGCGCCTGCGCTCCAACAACACACCACGCTCGATGGCATCGCTCTGCCGCCGTACGCGTCCTGGGTGGCTCGGAGTGAATAGATTGCGTTTCGTGTTTGTGTTGTTTGCCGTTTTTTCAGCTGGCGGCAGCCTGGCCGCGCCCGCGCAGATGGCGGCTGCACCGGTGGCGGCCTTGCCGAAGACGCAGGCGCCGGGCCCGCTGCCGCGCGAAATGGCCGAGAAACTGATGCCCGCGACGGTTTTTTTCGCGAGCCAGGTGGCCCCCGTGCAGGCTCGCAATACGGCGGGCGCGAAACTGCCCGGAGGGCTTGTACTCGCCGGGTTGGTGGACACCTCGGGCTACAGCAGCGGCATCCAGGAGCGCTACCAGGCGTACCTGCTGCTCGACACGCCTGCGCGCTTCGGCGGCAAGCTGCTCGAGCCCGGCGCGTACGGCTGCGGCGTGGTCAGCGGCCAGTTTTCGGTCCTGGATCTGGGGGCGAAGCCGTTGTTCAGCATACCCGCGCAGCATGACGCGGCGCTGGCGCGGCCTACGCCGCTGCAGGTGCAGCCGGACGCCGCGACGGGCGCATACCGGTTGTACTTCGGGCGGAACTACGTTTCGTTTGCGCCTGCCTCGGGTGGCGCGGGGCAGTAGGGATGGCGCGAAGCCGGGCCGGCGGCTGCGCGTTCGCGGCGGCCGCGTATGCGCTGGCTGCGATGGCGCAGGGTGGGCCCCCGGACGCGACCGCTTTGTACAAGCAGGGCTACGCCGCTTTTCAATCGGGGGATCTCCCGAAAGCGCACACGGCTTTCGCGCGCCTTGTGCGCCTGGCGCCGCGGAACAGCCTGGCCCACACCGCCTATGGCGAGGTTTTGTTTGCCGAGGGGGAGGCAGCCGCGGCTGCGTCGGAGC
>CAXTVG010000387.1:0-2925 GCA_964247505.1 uncultured Acidobacteriaceae bacterium | reverse complement strand
CGCCCAGCGTCACCACATCCTCGCGCCACCGGTGCACCCGAAACAGCCCGCGCGGGACTCCTGGAAACATCCGCGCGATCGCCGCATCGCTCATAGGGGCATGGGTGCCGAGCGCGGGCAGAATCGCCTGCACCCGTTCGCCGTAAAGGTCACAAAGCTGCCCAGTGATCTCCCCGGCACGCGAGTGGATGCGTGAAGCATCCGGCGGCACAAGCAGCAAACGCTTACGCTCGCCCAGTTTCGCGAGCCCGCTTTCGAGCGCCGCCCGCACCTCCCCGGAGGTAAACTCGGTCGACTCAGACCCGCCGCTGAAAAAGACAGCCATCGCTTCAATCTCCGTCCGCGCCTACTTTGAAGGCGTCAGCTTCACCACGCACACCCCGTCCCAGGTTCCCTTGCCCGCCTGCGCCGGCGGCGTCGCGCTCAACGCGATCGTCCCGATATTCTTCGGCTGGACGTGGTACCGCAGCTGCAGATACGCCCGCACCAGCGTCGCCCGCTTCCTCGAGCGCACCAGCTCCTCCGCCGGCGTTCCCGCGACTGCATAGCCCTCCACGATAAGCGGCGCCGAGTAAATGTCCCCGAACGCGCTCACCGCCGCATCGATCTCCGCCCGGCCCTGCGCCGAAAGTATTTCCCCGCCGCTCCCGTCCGCCTGAAACAGAGCGTCCGCGGGAATCCACTGCCGGTCCTCGGACAGCTTTTTGAACAGCTCGCCATCGCGATACTTCTTCACCGGCAGATCGTTCAGCGAGTCATAGCCGCGCTTCTTGAAAAATCCCTTGAAGAAAAACTCATGCTTCAGCGCCTCAGTATCGTCCGCCAGATTGCCGGTCGCGACATTCACGTTGGACAGCGTTTGCCGCAGGTTCGACGCCGCTGTATTCCCATACTGGTCCTCGGCGAGGGCTGTCTGCAGCGTCGTGTTCACCTGCTGCGACGCCTGGTCCAGGTGCTCCGTCGCGGCTTTGGTGTTGTTCAGCGTGTCGTCCACCTTGGCCACCAACTGCCGCTGCTGCACGTCGCTCAGCACGCTGTTCACCTGCACGGTCGCGTTCTTCACCTGCACAGTTGCATCGCGTGCATTCGTAACCGCCTCCTGCAGTTCCTGCGCTGTTTGCGGGTTTTCCAGCAGCACCCCAGCCGCGCCCTTGCCATGGCGCACATCCGCGATCATGCCGTTGGCGTCGTTCACCGTCCGGGTCACCGAGTCCAGGCTGCCGTCCAGCCGGTGCTGCACGTCGCCGAGCGTGCCTTGCAGCTGCCCCACCAGCCCATTCGCCTGGTTCAGCACGCCGCTCGCCTGCTCAACCATCTTGCCGATATCGAACGGCTCCTTGCTGGGCAGGGTAAAGCCCTTCTGCGCCTCGGGCGAGCGCTCGCTGCCCGGGTGGACCATCAGGAACTTGTCCCCCACAATGCCCTCGGTCTCAATCGTCACCACCGAATCGTCGCGCACCAGCCCGCGCAGCTTGTCCTCCACCTGCAGCCGGAGCCGGAACTTGTGCTCCGGCGAGGAAGGAACCTGCAGGTCCTGCACCTGCCCCGCGTCCATGCCGCCCACCCGCACCTTGGCGCCTTTCATAATGCCGTTCACATTGCCGAACTCGGTATAAAAATCGGTGCGGTCGCTAAACGCTTTGTGCTTGTTTCCGATCAGAAAGAGCCCGGCACCGAACACCACGATCGCCGCCGCCACAAAAATCCCAACCCACAGATTCTGCTTGTTCATTGGCCCTGCCTTTCTGAAAAGAACCGCTTCACCGTTTCGTTCTCGCTCTTTTCCATGTCTTCGATCGAACCGAACGCAACCAGCTTTCCCCCGTCGAGCACCCCGAACTTGTCCCCCAGCTCGCGCGCGCCCGTGATGTCGTGCGTCACCACCACCATGCTCGTGTGCTTTTCCGTCTTCACCTTTTTCAGCAGGTCCGTGATCTCGGAAGCGGTAATCACATCCAGCCCGCTGCTCGGCTCGTCGATCAGCATGATCTTCGGGTTCAGCACCAGCGCCCGCGCCAGCCCCGCCCGCTTCTGCATGCCTCCGGAAAGCGAAACCGGCATCTTCTTGCCGTCCTTCTCCAGCCCCACCTGCTTCAGCACGTCCTCGACCGCCCTCTTGATTTCGTCCGGCTTTTTGGTCTTATCCAGGCGGTGCAGCGGCAGTCCCAGATTGGTATTCAGGTCGAAAGAGTCAAACAGCGCGGCGTTCTGGAACATATAACCCATCCCCTTGCGCGCCTCCGCCAGCCCGTCCTCGTCCAGCGCGCCCATATCCTTATCGCCAACGCAAATCCTGCCGCTATCCGGCTTAATCAGCCCGATGATGAGCTTCAGCGTGACGCTCTTGCCCGTGCCGCTCTTGCCCAGGATGCACACCGCCTCACCCGGCTCCACCCGAAAACTGATACCGTCCAGCACCGTCCGATCGCCGAATTTCTTTACAACATTCTCAAGAACGATCGTGATTCCGTCGTGCTCTTCTTCATGCCCCTGCTCGCTCATATCGCACTTTCCGGGAAGAGGAAAAAGATTGCCTTCACCAAAATCACGTCTGCCAAAATCACCGCCAGCGACGACATCACCACACTGTTTGTGGCCGCGCGGCGCACCCCATCCGAGCCCTCGTTCATGTTGAAGCCGAAAAAGCAGGAAATCGTCCCGATCAAAAACCCGAACACCGCGGTCTTCACCGTGGGCGGCACATAGTTCGCGAAGGCCACCCCATCGAACGCGCGCGAAACATACAACTGCCAGCTCATGTGGGAGATAATCGCCTCCGACGCATAGCCGCCGAGCACGCCCATCGCGTTCATCACCACTGTCAACAGCGGCAGCATCAGCGTGCAGGCGATAATGCGCGTGACCACCAGCAGTTTGAACGAGTTCACCGACAGCGTTTCAATCTCGTCGATCTGCTCGGTCGCG
>CAXTVG010000386.1:0-2940 GCA_964247505.1 uncultured Acidobacteriaceae bacterium | reverse complement strand
GGCGGAGGGCGAGGAGGGCGCGGCGGAGCGCTGTCGGCTGGGAGGAGGCCATCGGGGTTGATTGTAGCTGGATGGTTTTCGAGAACACGTCCCGAAGGGACCGCGAGCCGCGCAGGCGGTTTTTGACGAGGGTTTGGCAAAAGAGATCCTGAGTTTCACTCAGGATGGACCCACGTCTGAAGAACCGAGACATGGGGCACCCGTGGGATTTGCGCCATCATCATTATTGCTGTCCCGGTAGATGAAAGACGCCGCGGCGAGCTGGGTGATGGGTGAGGTGCCGTACGTCTCTCATCGGCAAATCGACTGTATTCAGGGCTTGCGGCAGGTGGAGAGTCCGCCTGCTTTTTTTCAGGAAGGTGCCCAGTTCCCTGGGCGGCTTGGGGGCGGAGAAGAGATAACCTTGGGCAACTGCGCAGCCCATATCGCGCAAAAGCTTTACCTGCGCTTCTGTTTCCACTCCTTCGGCGATGACGCTCATCTTAAGGGACCGTGCCAGCCCCAGGATGGAAGCCACGAGGTTCGCGCTTTTCAGGTCCTCGCTCATGCGGCTTACAAAGGAACGATCGATTTTGACACTCCGGAACGGAAACCGGTGCAAGTAGCTCAGGGATGAAAAGCCGGTGCCGAAATCGTCCAGATCGAGGCCAATACCGGCAGCAGCGATGCTGTGCAACAGGTCCGCAGTCGTTTGCGAATTCTCGATGAGAGCGCTTTCTGTGATCTCAAGCGTGAGGGAGCCGGACGGCAGGCGAGCCGTACGGAGCCGTTCTGCGATCCAGTCCAGCAAGTCGCTTTCATTGAGCTGTTTTGTTGAGACGTTCACGGCGATGCTTGCGTCGGGGTCCACAGCGCCTTCGAGGCGCCACTGGGCCAACTGTTGCATGGCTTCCGATGCCGCCCAGCGGCCGACTTCCGAGATAAGGCCGGTTTGCTCCGCTACCGGGATAAAGCTGGCCGGAGGGATCAAGCCGCGTTTGGGGTGCCTCCAGCGAATGAGCGCTTCAAAGCCTGTTACTTGGCCCGTGTCCAGTCCGATTTTAGGCTGATAATGGAGTTCAAACTGCGCTTCGTCCAAAGCGATCCGGAGATCGGTTTCGCATTGCAGCAGCAGCACCGCTTCGGCGCGCATTTTTTGGGAGAAGACCGTGCTTTGCGCTTTTCCGTTCAGCTTTGCCCGGTACATAGCTACATCGGCGTCTTCGAGCATCTGCTCGGATTCTGTATAGACGCCGGGATGGCCGAAAACAACACCGATGCTGGCGGTGATAGAAATCCTTTGGCCGTGGCAGTCGACAGGGGATTCCAGCAGGTGCTTGAAAGAAGCCGCATAAGTGAGCGCGTCTTCTTCGCTTTCAAGGTCTCCTGCCAGCACCGCGAACTCATCGCCTCCGAGCCTGGCGACAAGGCTGCCGGGCGCTCCGCGGACAGTCTGCTCCAAGCGGCGGGCTACCTCGATGAGCAGGGCATTGCCCTTGAGGTGCCCGAGGCTGTTATTGATCCGCTTGAACGAATCGAGATCGAGAAACAGCAGCGCATAGTTGTTCAGGGAACTGCTTTGCTGGTCGATTCTCCATTGCAGGTGTTGGAGCAGCGACGTGCGGTTATGGATGCCGGTAAGCGGGTCGACCATCTTACGCTGAATCAGTTTTGAAGCCAGGGCTGCGAACCGCTGTAAATCCTTATAGTGGGACGCGCCGAAGTCGCTGCGCGGCTTTCGATCGATCACGCAGAAGGTCCCGAGTTTGAGGCCTCTCTCGGCCACCAGCGGGGCACCGGCGTAGAAGCGAATGAAGGGCTCGCCGGTGACGAGCGGGTTGCCGCGAAAGCGTTGGTCCTCGTGGGCATCCGGCACGATGAGGGGCTCATCGCTCAACAGGGCATAGGCGCAGAAGGAACCATTGCGGCTGGTTTCGGTGATGGACAGGCCGACGACGGACTTGAAGAATTGACGGTGCGCGTCGACGAGGGAGATAAGGACGATAGGCGCGTCGAAGAACCCGGTCGCGAGCGCAGTCAGTTCATCGAATACAGGTTCCGGAGCGGTGTCGAGCACGCAGTAGGAGTGTAAAAGCGCGAGCCGCGCATCTTCATCGGGCGGCAGGGGCGCGGGTCGCGCCTGAAGAGGTTCCAGCGAACAAGGACCGCTCGTCGGGAATCCCACGTGGGTTGAGCTGCTCATTCCGATCCTGACCTTTCCTGGACGCAGTGAAAACTCTTCCAGAATTGCAATGTTGTAGGGCCGTCCTGGGGAACCATCCACATAGCAAATGCCCATGTCTCCTATCGGCAGGATCCGCGAAACTGTGCAGGTTACCTAAGTGCATTTCGCTTCTTTTTTGGAGAAGGCCGGTTGGGGAGTGAGGCGTGTGGGAAGGCGCGCCTTGAGGGAAATGCGTGATTTCGGCAACCAGGCAAGCTCGACGTACTCTAATGGTGGATGGAGCGAGCGGGCATGGGGAAGGAAACCGGCGGTTGCTGAAAGACGTTCAAGGACTGATTGTGGGTATGGTACTGCTGCCCGTGAGTGCCTGGGCGCAGGCGAGCAGCAGTTTGCCGTCGGCGCCGACGGCAAATGCGACGACGAGCGGGAGCACGAGCACGACCGGCGGAACGTCCGCAAACAGCGGCGCGCAGACACCTTCGCTGGGGGGGAGCACAGGGGGGGGCGTTCCGGGGCAGGTGCCGTCGCAGAGCTCGTCGTTCAACCCTTACTTGGGGAGTATCCAAGCGGAACCCGCAGTGCCGCGGGAAATTGCGCTGACGCTGGATGATGCCCTCAAAATGGGAATCGCGAACAATTTGGGCCTCGTGTATGCGAAAGAAGGCGAGGTCCAGAACCAGTCGCAGCGTCTGCAGGCTTTAAATGTGCTGCTGCCGAACATTGACGTGACTGGAAGCACGGCGCTTCACCAATACAATCTTCTGGCGGAGGGGTTT
>CAXTVG010000385.1:0-2946 GCA_964247505.1 uncultured Acidobacteriaceae bacterium | reverse complement strand
GTGCGCCCGATCAAGCCGCTTCCGGGCATCGAGACCAAGTATCCCGGCGTGGACCTGGTCGTCGTCCGCGAGAACACGGAAGGTCTGTATGTCGGTATCGAAGCCGAGGTCGCGCCCGGCGTGACCACCGCGCTCAAGGTCATTACGGAAAAAGGCTCAACCCGCATCGCCCGGTTTGCCTTCGACTACGCGGTAAAGCACAAGCGCAAACGCGTCCACGCCATCCACAAAGCTAACATTATGAAGATCACCGACGGTCTGTTTCTCCGCTGCGCGCGGGCGATCGCCGAGCAGCACCCTGAAATCCCATACGCGGAGCACATCGTCGATAACACCTGCATGCAGCTGGTGACCAACCCTTACCAGTACGACGTGATGGTGATGGAAAACCTCTACGGCGATATCCTGAGTGACCTGTGCTCCGGCTTTGTCGGCGGCCTGGGGCTGGTGCCCGGCGCGAATCTGGGCGAAAACGCCGCGATCTTTGAAGCCGTCCACGGCTCCGCGCCCGACATCGCCGGTCAAGACAAGGCCAACCCCACCGCCCTGCTCCAGTCCGCGGTGCTCATGCTCCGCCACATTGACGAAGACGCAACCGCCGACCGCATTCAAACTGCGCTCGAACAGGTTTATACCGAGAAGAAAACGCTCACCCGCGATGTGGGCGGCAGCGCGGGCACTCAGGCCTTCGCCGACGCCGTGATCGCGGCGCTGGGGTAGAGCTCGCGAAAGGCGAGTACGATAAATGCAATGACTGCGGCATTCCCGAAAAGACGAATCATCCTTCCGGCCATTGCCGCGTGTCTCCTCGCTTACAGCGCCTGTAAATCCGGCTCTCTCGGGCCCTCGAAGCAGTATTCGCAAATCGACTACGCCCACGGCGGAACCATCACGGGCGTCGTTCACTTTACTGGCAGCGCGCCCAAGCCGGTTGCCATCGACATGGCGCAGGACCCGGTCTGTGCCATGGGCGGCGACAGCATGACCGACAGTTTTGTCGTCAACCAGGGCGGCCTCGGCAATGTGCTGGTCTACGTCGAGAGCGGCCTCGGCAACCGCGCTTACCCGATCCCGCGCACTCCGGTCGTGATCGACCAAAAAGGCTGCCGCTTCCACCCGCATGTGGCCGCCGCCATGGTGGGCCAGGAGGTCGAGTTCACCAACTCCGACCCCACCCAGCATAACGTCCACATGGACCCGCACGCCCCAGGCAATGCCGCTTTCGACTTGACCCAGCGCGCCGGCGCGAACCCCATTCCCCGCTACTTCCAGTCGCCCGAGACCATGATCCCCATCCGCTGCAACAACCACCCCTGGATGCACTCCTACCTCAACATCGTGGGGAACCCGTTTTTCGCTGTTACGGACGCCGACGGACGCTTCACCATCAAGGGTCTCCCGCCCGGGACGTATACCTTGACCGCTGTCCATGAGCAGGCTGGGAAGCGCACCGCCACGGTTACGGTCTCGGGCAACGGAACGGCGCAGCCGCAGTTCACGTTTTAGCCCGGCTACGTCTACACTGATCGCGGAGAACGCCATGGCAACCACAGCGCTTCAGATGTCCGTAGAGGAGTACCTCAAAACCAGCTTCGAGCCGGATGCGGAGTACGTCGACGGCGTCATAGAGGAGCGCCCGATGGGGGAAGATCAGCATTCAGCCTGGCAAGCGGCCATCGTCGGCTTTTTTGTTCCGCGCGCCAAGGAGTGGAACATCCGGGTCCGCCCCGAGCTGCGTTCGAAAACCGGCGAGCGCCGCTACCGGGTCCCCGATGTCGCCCTGATCGACGCCAGCCTGCCGTATGCGCCGGTCGCAACCGAGCCGCCGCTTGTGATTTTTGAAATCCTCAGCCCCGAAGACCGGATCGCCCGCCTGCTGGTTCGCTTGGCTGACTTCGAAACAATGGGCGTGAAAGGCATCTATGTCGTCGACCCCGAGGATGGCTCGCTGCTTCGCTATCGAAACGGCAAGCTGGCGGTCAACAATACAGTCGAGTTGCTCGGAAAAGTAATCCCCAAGCAGGACATCACCGACCTGCTTTGGTAATCGAAACGCAAAGCCTGAAAGGCGGCTGGCGACCGAACAGCGAATCAGCTCATCTCTGTGTCTTCAACCAGCCCACGCTCCCGATCCATGCGAAACTCCAGCAAAGGATAGCCGAGGTGGAGATAACAGAGCGCGCGAGCATCCCGCCAGTGTATGTCCGAGCCGCCTGAATGAACTTCAATGCGATCCCGAAGATGGTGCTTCGCAATCAGCAGCAGAGCTTGCACGGCGAAGTCATAGGGCCGGAAGCCAGTCTTACAGTAATCTCCGCAAATGTCTTCGCAGCCTCCGGCGACAGGCGCGCAAACCCGCTCGAAGACAAAGGACTCATAACTGCAATCTCCATTGCAGGTCCGGTGCCGCAGCTGCACTCCGATCGACCACCCGTCTGAGATAGCATCCGCGGAGCTCCCTACTCCGGAAGCATTCGCGTCGGGAAAGGGTATGCAGATTTCATCATTCTCCGGGTGTCCGCAATCGGCCAGGCCGTTGAAAGCAATTTGCTCTTCCGTGATCTCCGGCAACCCCTCCCCGAGCGGACCGGCCAAGCGCACCCCCTCGTCATCCAAAGCAAGCACGATCTGCTTAAAATCCTGAACGATTCGCCCAAACGTCGCGGGCTCGATGCTTCGCTCACGCTTCCAGTAATGGCAATAACCCATCGCAGCCCTTTCCGCTACGCCCGCTCACTCGGATGCATGCGGGAAAGCCTTTGCTCACCAAACCCGCCGCACCCCAAACCCGTCCAGCTTCGCATCGCTGCTCAATAAGATAAGGCCCTCACCCTCCGCTTGCGCTGCCAGCAAACGGTCAAAGGGATCGCGGTGCTCGCCGTCGAATAGCCCCGCCCGCACCGCATGCGCGCTTGTGCGCGGCAGCAGCGCAAACCCCAGGCGCCG
>CAXTVG010000384.1:0-2950 GCA_964247505.1 uncultured Acidobacteriaceae bacterium | reverse complement strand
TTTTATCGCAAACACCACATCCTCACCGCGCCACACCCCGCGCGCAAAGCCCGGCTTTTCGCCACCGGCGCCATTACCGAGCGCACCCTGGTTCGCTCGCTCGCCGTTTTGGGGATTGGGACGCCGGAGGTCATGTAATCCGGCATATGATTGCGGGTGAGGGGACAACATGGCGACCACGAGCTTAGTTTCTGTCGAGGAATACCTCAGAACCAGCTACGAACCCGACGCCGAGTACGTCGACGGCGTCATCGAGGAGCGACCGATGGGCGAATGGATGCACTCAGCCTGGCAGATGGCGATCTCCGCCTTTTTCTTCAACCGTTCCGACGAGTGGCACATCCGCGTCCGCCCCGAGCAGCGCACCAAAACCGGAGAGCGGCGCTACCGCATCCCAGACGTCGCCGTTTTTGACGCCGATACAGCTCCCGATCCGATAGCACTAACACCGCCCCTGATCGCCTTTGAAGTTCTCAGCCCAGAGGACCGCATCGCACGCCTCCTGGTCCGTTTGGCAGACTTCGAAGCCATGGGGGTTCCCGGGAATTACGTGGTCGACCCCGAAGATGGCGCCCTGATGCGCTTCATCCACGGCGGCCTCCACGCAGCATCCGGAGTTCGGCTCAGGAGCGAGGTCGTGGACTGGCAGAGAATTGCTGAGACTCTGCGTTGATTCGGCTTGTGAATCTCTGCGTCGCGCGCCCGCCAGGGATCGAACGCCGGAGATTGGGAAACTCGGCATATTATTGCGGGTGAGGGAGTGCCATGGCGACGACGAGCTTACTTTCTGTCGAGGAATACCTCAAGACGAGCTACGAACCGGACGCGGAATATGTTGACGGCGTGATCGAGGAGCGGCCGATGGGGGAATGGAACCACTCAGCCTGGCAGGCAACGTTGACTGCCTTCTTCTTCATGCACTCCGACGAGTGGCACATCCGGGTGCGGCCTGAGCAGCGCACCAAAACCGGAGAGCGGCGCTACCGCATCCCGGATATTGCAGTATTTGACGCCGATACAGCTCCCGATCCCGTTGCTCTGGTCCCGCCTCTGATTGCCTTTGAAATCCTCAGCCCCGAGGACCGGGTCTCGCGCCTGCGGGTGCGGCTGGCGGACTTTAAAGTGATGGGTGTCCCGGAGATTTGCATAGTCGATCCGGAGGACGGCGCCCTGATGCGTTTCGTGGATGGGGGGCTTCACGCAGCATCGGAGGTGCGGCTGCGGAGTGAAGTGGTCGATTGGCAGCGGATAGCCGAGACTCTGCGCTGACTACGCTTCGGCCTTTCATGACGGGAGAGAAAACACGTGGCGACGACGAGCTTGATTTCTGTCGAGGAATACCTCAGGACCAGTTATGAGCCAGACGCCGAATACGTAGACGGCGTCATTGAGGAGCGCTCCGTGGGCGAACAACAGCACTCACTTTGGCAAGGTGCGCTCGTCGCTTATTTTTGGCCGCGGGCTAAGGAGTGGGGTATTCGCGTACGCCCTGAGATGCGCACCAAAACAGGCGAGCGGCGCTATCGTGTCCCGGACGTCGCCATTTTGGATGCAGACGCCCCGCTCGATCCGGTTGCCCTCGTGCCGCCGGTAGCCGCCTTTGAAATCCTAAGCCCCGAAGACCGGCTCTCGCGCCTCCTCATTCGCCTTGCCGACTTTGAAAGCATGGGTGTCCAGGCGCTTTATGTCATCGACCCCGCTGATAATAGCCTTTTCCGCTACAGCCGCGGCAAGCTCGAGGCAGCCACGGAGATCACCTTCCTGAACCGAACGGTTTCCTGCAGCGAGATCGTCGACTTGCTCTGGTAGGGCTCGAAGCAAGAACAAAGGGCCGGGTACGAGGTGACCGGCCCTCCTTCAAGCGCCCCTACTGGATCGGCTGCCCCCCAGCGGTCAGGGTATCCAGCTGCTTCTTGTCATACTGCTTGATGGGGTCCGGCAGCGGCGCGTAGTTCAGCGTGCCTGCCGTCTGCTGCCCATCGTCGATGATGTACTCCACAAAGCTCTTCAGCGCCGTCCGCTTGTTCTTGTCCGGCCCGTCCTTGGGAATGATCAAAAACGTCAACCCTGAGATTGGATAGGCCTGCGTAGCCGACGCCGACGGGTTCACGATCGCGGTCCGCGGGTCCACCTCCAGCTGCGACGCAAACGCGGTAATGGCCGCGGTTGTCCCATTGGCCGTCGGCCCCACATAGTTGCCCGCCGCGTTCTTGATCTTCACCTCCGGCAGATGGTTCTGCTCGGCATAGGTCAGCTCTACATAACCGATCGCCCCCGGCGACTGCCGCAGCTGCCCGGTCACGCCCTCCGACCCCTTGCCGCCCAATCCCACCGGCCAGCTCACGCTCTTACCAGCGCCTACCTTGGACTTCCACTGCGGGCTTACCGCCGAGAGATAGGTCGTAAAAATTGCGGTTGTGCCGCTGCCGTCCGCCCTGTGCGCCACCACCACCGGGATATGCGGCAGGGTCACGCCCGGGTTATCTTTGGCGATCTGCGGGTCGTTCCAGGTCTTGATCGTGCCCAGAAACATCCCCGCCAGCGACCCCGGGGAAAGCTGCAGGTTTGCCGGTCCATTCGGGATGTTGTAGGTGATGCACACCGGCCCCGCCGTTTCCGGACTCTGGATCCCCGGCCCTGCCATGCCCGGCAGCTGCGCGTCGGTCAGTGCCGCGTCCGACGCGCCGAAGTCTATGTGATTCTTGACCTGCTCAATCCCGCCGCCCGAGCCGATTGACTGGTAATTGATCTGTGTGTTCGGGTGCTTCCCGTTATAGTCCGCGATCCAGCGCGTCATCACCGGGTACACAAACGTGCTCCCCGCGCCCGACAGCATCACGTTCGACCCGCCACTCCCAGACCCGCCCGAGTTGCACACCGCCAACCCGCCGCACACCAAAACCGCGCTTCCCACACTCAGCAAACTTCGGCTCAAACACATTCGTGCCAA
>CAXTVG010000383.1:308-2957 GCA_964247505.1 uncultured Acidobacteriaceae bacterium | reverse complement strand
GTCCTTGTAGGGGTCGAACTCGTTCGCGCCTGCCATGGCGACCCACCGGCTTCAAGGTGTGTAAGACGCGGACTGTTCCGCTATGGGCCGCAAGCACATTGGGGAGGCGCGGTCCGCGGAGCGGGCAACAGTCTTGATCTGTTCGAGCGTATTGTCTTCGTGGGTGCCCCAAACTGGAATGCTGAGGCCGTTTTCTTCCATAATCCGCATAAACCCTCCTATCAAAGCCCCGGGGCACGTCAGCTCCGCCACTGGGGTAGTTCTCTTAAGAATCTGTGACTTAGGCCCCCTTTCGGTCTTTTCAGGCCCGGGGGCGTTTCTTCAAGAATCGCAGGATCAACAGGTGGTCTTCTCGATTCATAAAGAGGCCGCCTTCATGGAGGGCAGAACCGCTCCACTGGTACCCGACTTAAACAGTAGGTCCTGTACGTCAAAAGGGGGCCACTTTACAGGGCCGTTCGCCGCTGGCAGGCAGAAATTGCTTGCACGGATCTCATCGCCAATCCATGCCAGCAGATCTTCGCGCGAAACCGTAACAATAACCGGCGTGCAGCGAAAGCCTTTCAACTCGCGGATGAGCTTCTTGTCCCGCAGCATCTCCAAGCCGCGTGAAGCCCATTCGGGGGTGGCTGGCAGGCCCAGGAAGGAGATGACACTGGCCCAGATAAGCGGCGCATCGTTATGGAGAACGAATACCGAACCGTCGGCTCCGTTCCGTGTCACTGTCTCCGAAAAGGCGAGAAGATGGCGCAGCGGACGCGTGCGGCTGGGAATGGAGATCTGGCCCCGAAAGGTAGCCGGCTTCTCACCAAGTTGAAGGGAGGCTTGGGTGCCGTCCGGCAGTTTCGCATGCAGCTTCGCACCACTTGAGATGGCTGCCGCGACCGCGGCTACTTCGGCATCATTGCCAAACACGGACAGCATGTGGGCGTGGCCTTTTTCATGAGCCAGGCGGTCGCAGTGGAGCTGGACGCGGGTAGTAAAGGACTTGCTGAACGACTCGTATTCGATTGTTGCCATCCGGAGATGCGCGTTTTGCATTTCGCTCCTCTGTTCATTGCGGTGAGGCTCTGTTGATTCTCCAGGCTGCCTACACCCGCTTGCGCAGGTAAGGGCAGCGGGCAAGCAGTTTGCCGAGATGGCGCTTTGTATCGGAAGTACATCCACCGGTTGATTACCAGGTGGTGTCCGGTGATGCAGACGATAAAGTCGGCATTAGATTCCGGCTGGGTTCAATCCGGCCATCGGTGCAGCCTGGTTTTGATGAGTAGGGGGCATCGCTAGCTACGCGATGATTTCGGACGCCCGGAGCGCGGACAGTTCAACAGCGTTTTGCTACTTATGCGCCGACGCACTAAAAGGCGCCAACGGGTCAGCCGAGGCAAGATCACTAGCAAAGCCGATTTCAATATCTACTTCCTTCGGCATGCCCCCCAACGAAGCGTCTTCTAACATTAGCTGCACATGCGCCTCGATACGCTGTAGATCGCTCTCATGTTCATTCAACAACCGGTCTCGATCGTAGAGGTTGGTAAGCCGGCGTTCAAGAAGCGCAGCCGTTGCCCTCCGCGAACCCTGCAGCTTGGAAAGCGGCTCTTTATTCTCCACATTACTGCTAACTTCTGCATGAAGGGTGGCAATACGGAATTGGAGCTTCTCAGGTGCCTCGGCGCCTAGACCTGTTTCCAGATGCGTGCGTGCAACAAGCACCCTTGCATAAATCGACAGGAGTTTGTCAAGGCTGGCTTCCACGTTGGCGAGAATGGCTGAGCTGTAGCCGAACTGGCCGCCGATCTTTATGACCCGTGCAGCGGTGATCTCAAGGCTGTTATACCGATTTCTGGCGGCCCCCGGGAGCCCAGAGAGCATAGCCTTACGCTTCTCAATTGCTTTCTGGAGGGAAGGAGGAAGCGCGTCTGCTGCCGCTAGCGCCTGAAATGGTTTGGATAAGGAGAGCACAATCACGAGAACAGCATCCGCTGCTAATCCACCGGACGCAAAGAATGGATGAGAGTGAACGAGCAGAAGCAACAAAGCCGTCGCGACTGCGTTGATCGGAACTGGAACCTGAACTAGAAAAGCAGCTTTAAGATAGCGCAACATAACGCCTAGACGACCTCCGGTTACTTACTGGGTCTCATCGAGATATTTAGACATCTCTTCAACCTTTTCTCGCAACAGAGCCGCGGGCGCGTCGCCCATCTTGATGCTTGCAAAGGCATACAGGGCGGCGGTTCTGTCGAAAGAGCCGGCTTTTTGAAATGAAGGAGCGTAGAAGAAAAGCGAATTGGTTTGGGGGTAATAAAAACTGCCTCCATTGGAACTGTTTTGTACCCCGAGAGCACGTCGTTGCTTGTTCCAGCTATCCATGTCACAAAACACGGCAATATTTGGATTGTCGTCTGTAGATAGTTGCATGTAGACTAGACCGCGCGGTATTGCAACTATGTCTCTAGTCGTGTTTCTGCAGGAGGGAGATACCTGGCCAACCATGAACTGGCCAGTCTCTTGGTAGTCCTCCCGTGAGTGGATGCTGGCCACCGCATCAGGATAGACGCGAAAAGATATGAGAACCGCAGCAGCGGAAGCGGCCCACAACAACGCATAGACACCTTTCGTCATTCGCGACTTGAGTAGAATCATTCCATT
>CAXTVG010000383.1:0-298 GCA_964247505.1 uncultured Acidobacteriaceae bacterium | reverse complement strand
GTGGGGTTCTGCTGGTCCGCCTGAAAGAAGGTTATCCTCGTATTGCGCCAAGGCCCGCTCCGCAAGCGCGTTCTGTTCAACTTCCCTCAGATGAACGTCGTAAAAGTCCATGCTGTCGACTGCGGTACGGACTCGGCCTGCGGCTTTATACCGCTCCTCCTGGACCAAGGTTTCAAGTCTGTTCAGCGTATTCCCGGAGCCGCCCACCTCCGTTACCGTGGAAGAAGCCATCTCAGTAATCTCGGCGACAGCTTTCTTCACCTTGAGGTCGCTGATACCAGCTTTTAGAATCTCGAGT
>CAXTVG010000382.1:0-2968 GCA_964247505.1 uncultured Acidobacteriaceae bacterium | reverse complement strand
GCCGGCCACGACGATGTCACGGTGGTGCAGGTGATCGCGGTCATCCACCAGAACAGCGCGAACGCTTGCCGGGTGGTGCGGGCTGCCGTGAACCTGCTGCCTCGCGACAGCGCCTGCAAATGCGCGACCGCGGCGGAGCACGCCATCATGACCAGCCGCGATGCGATTCCACCCGCCACGCGCGAAAAACTCGCGTTGCTGTTCGGCAAATACCTGTAATCGAAAGGCCTTTATGAGCATCCTGGTAGTCGGCAGCGTCGCGTTTGATGGTATTGAGAGCCCTTCCGGCAAGCGCGATCGTGTGCTTGGCGGCGCGGCCACCCACTTCGCGCTCGCCGCGTCGTTCTTCACTCAGGTGCGCGTCGTCGCGGTGGTCGGCGATGATTTCGGCCCGGCTGAGGAGCAGGTGTTCACCAGCCACGGCATCGACACCGGCGGTATCGAACACGTCGCGGGCAAGAGCTTTTTCTGGCGCGGGGCGTACCTTGAAGACCTGAACAACGCCACCACGCTCGATACGCAGCTCAACGTTTTTCAGGACTTCAACCCCAAGCTGCCGGACGATTACCGGGACACTGAGTACCTGTTCCTGGCCAACATCGACCCGGTGCTGCAGGAACGGGTGCGCGCGCAGCTGCCGGATGTCCGCATGGTTTGCGGCGACACCATGAACTTCTGGATCACGGGCGCGCGCGAAAACCTGCTGCGCGTGCTCGCCGGGCTCGATACGCTGATTATTAACGACGGCGAAGCCCGTCTGCTCGCGGGCGAGGGGAACCTGCGCCGCGCGGCGGAGAAGATTCTCGAGCTCGGCCCTAAAAGCCTGATCGTGAAGCACGGGGAGTACGGCGCGACCGCATTTTTCAGCGAGCAGTCGTTCCCCGGCCAGCCCGAGCCGCAGCCCGTCGCTTTCCGCGCCCCGTCTGTGCTGCTCGGCGAGGTGGTCGACCCAACCGGCGCGGGCGACTCGTTCGCCGGAGGTTTTTTCGGCTCGCTCGCGGAAACAGGGCTGATCACACCTTCCAGCTGGCGCCGCGCGATGTTTTACGGCGCGGCCCTGGGCTCGTTTGCCTGTGAGCGCTTCGGCACTGAGCGTGTGCAGGAGCTCACCCGGCCCGAGATCGAGGCCCGCGTGGCCGAGCTGCGCGAGCTTTCGCACCTCGAGTAGCGCGCCTTTGAAACACGCCCCCAACCCGCCGCTCGCGTCTGCGCTGCGAGAAGAAACTCGCCTAGTGGGCTGTGCCGCTGCGATCCTGTCGCTGCTCGCGCTCGCCTACTGCACCCGGCACGGGATGCTGCTGCTGTACGGCGACGCGGTCGCGCACCTGCACATCGCGCGCCGCCTGGGCGACTCGCTTTACCCCGGCTTTCGCCAGCTAGGCTCGGTGTGGCTGCCGCTGCCGCACCTGCTGATGTACCCGTTCGCGCAAAGCATGCGGCTGTGGCAGACGGGGCTCGCGGGCGCGCCGCCAGCGATGCTCGCGTACATCCTGGCCACGGCGGGTATGTACCGGCTTGCGCGGCTGGCCCTGCCTGCCGCTTTCGCGCTGGTGGCGAGCTTGTTCTTCGCGCTCAATCCAGGGCTGCTTTACCTGCAAACCACCGCGATGACCGAACCCATCTTTCTGGCCGAGATGATCTGGGCCGCGGTGTTCGTCACCGAGCATGGCCTAGCCTCGCAGCTGCCGCCGACAGCGGCCCGCGAGCGCGTCCTCAGCCGCACCCTCACCGGCGCGGCGCTGGTGTTGGCCGCCGCCGTGTTCACCCGCTATGACGGATGGGTTTTGACCGCGATTGCCTGGTGCTTTCTGGCCTGGAATACCTTCCGCTCCGGCGCGCTTCGTGAGCGCTCGGGCGGGGCTTTCGTATTGTGCACGGCTATCTTGCTCGCCGCGCCTTTGGTCTGGCTGGCCTACAACGCCCGCCAGTTCGGCGATCCCCTCGACTTCATGCGCGGCCCCTACTCCGCACGCGCGATCGACGCGAAAACCAGCGCCCACGGCCCTGGGCACTATCCCGGCTGGCACAAGCTGCCGGTCGCGCTGCTCTATTACGCCAAAGCCGCTGAGCTAAACGCGACGACGCACTGGTTGGCCGACGTCCTGATGGCTGCCTCCGCCCTGGGGGCCGCGCTGGCCCTGCGCGCCCGGCGCGGCCTGCTCGCGGCCATGGCGCTGTTCTGGATGCCGCTGCCGTTCTACGCCTACTCGGTCGCTTACGGGTCGGTGCCTTTGTTCATCCCGAACTGGTACCCGAACGGCTGGTACAACACTCGGTACGGGATGGAAATGCTGCCTGCGTTTGCGCTCAGCCTTGCGTGGCTGGTCTTTCAGGCATCAGCCTGGCTCCGCGCTCGCAGTCCTCGAGCTGCCGGTTACGCCGTCATCGCGGCGGCCGGTTTGTTCGTCGCAAACGACGCTGCGCTGGCGCATGAGGGCCCGCTCGTCCTGGGCGAGGCTCGGGTCAACTCCCGTACGCGCATTCCGTTTGAGGCGGGGCTGGCCCGTGCGCTCGACCAGCTGCCCCCGTCGGGGCTCATCCTGATGTACACCTCCGACCACATCGGCGCGGTGCAGCAGGCCGGGATCCCGCTGGTGCGCACGGTCAACGACTCCGACTGGCTCCTGTGGCAGCGCGCGCTTGCCGACCCAGCCCGTGCGGCCCGGTTTGCGGTCGCGCTCGACGGCGACCCCGTGGCCGCCGCGATTAAGGCGCGTCCTGAGGGCCTGCAGATTCTCGATGTCATCTGCTCCACGGGCCAGCCCTGCGCGCGCATTTACGAGTCAACCGTGCGCCGGGTGTTTTAGAGTGAAACCCATGCTGGAGTACGCCAAAGCCCACGCCTGCGGGAACGATTTTCTGATCGTCGAGAACTCCCCCGACCTGGACGAAGACCACGAACGCTCGCTCGCCATCGCCCTGTGCGCCCGCACGACGGGCGTCGGCGCGGACGGGGTTGAGTTTCTGC
>CAXTVG010000381.1:0-2984 GCA_964247505.1 uncultured Acidobacteriaceae bacterium | reverse complement strand
AGCAAACGCCGGAAGCGCAACTTGCTTACCTGCGGCAGCTCCCAAAGGTGTCGGAGGACCAGCTGAAAACCCTCACGGCTGGTATGAGCATGCCGGAGGCCTATCAGGCGCCGCCTCTCGTCATTGCTCCGCGCCCTACTTTCGTGCCTGGATCACGATCGGAGTTCCGCATCCTTGATTTCATTCAACCGAATCCAAGGCGGCGGGACCACCGCAACCACTGGGCGCGCTGCCCATCCTGTGCACAGGCGGGCCGGGACACTTCCAGGGACAATCTCGCAATCCAGAAAGCCGACCCGCGTTTTTACAAGTGCTGGGCCGGCTGCACGAAGGAAGATATCCGTGCCGCGCTCGGGCAGCCTTTGCCGAGACGGCATTTTGCCTGAACATCGTCAACAGACCATCAGGAGATCACCATGTCCGCAGCCGTTTCCGCCCCCATGGACCAGCCTTTGCCGAAAGCAGTGCGCGATAGCGAGCGCTTTGCGCGGCACGGGCTGGCCCTCCCGGATGCCACTTTACGAGCGCTTAAGGAGCGAGGAATCTACTGCGAAACCTCGCTGACGCTCGAGTACCAGCAGCAGGCCCGCCGTTACGTCCTGCGCGGGACCGAGTCGGGCGGCGCGGTTTCGGACATGGGCCGATACTGCGCCTACCTTTCCCTGGACGGCGGCGCTCTCCCTTGGCTCCAGCCCATCGATTCGCTCGGCGTCAATGGCCGGCATGCAGTCGTGATCGCGTCCGAGCTGGTTCGGGTTGACCTGCTGCGGATCGGACGAACCTACGAACTAGCCATCACCCACCACAGCTTAGTTGCGCTTCCCGAGGCTATACGGCCCCGTATCGGCTCGCGGCTCTTGTTTCGAGGGCTCCAGGGCACTCTTGCTCTCGAACTCTGGAAAGCCGAAAACCATAACCTGCGAGGACACATCGCTCCGGTGTTCTATACCTCCGCCGGGGAGGTGCGTGAAATGCACGCAGCGTTTGAAGATGCGGTGCGGACGCTTACCGGGGCAGTTTCCTGCGTCGGGTGCAAACACAGCCATATGGCCGTGGCTCCAGTGCCGAGGTTTAGCGACTAAGCCCGGTAACACATCCAAGCCAAAGACGCGCAGCACCTCTTGCTTCCCTGCACTGCCACGCGATCGCGGCGGCCAGTATCTCACATCACAAATCGCTCCGTCCCCAAGAAAGGGGGTTTATCATGGCAATCGACGTATTATACGAAGAAGAAGTCAGCCAGCCGGTCCTCTGCAAACATCATGCCGGCGAGCTCCCCGAGGTGGATGTGGCCACTCTAGCCGGTATGGCAGCCCCAGCCGCAATCATTCCTGCAGCTCCCAACGTGCTGGAAACGTGGCGGGAACAGCGCAGAACTCGCGCATTAAGCGTGCGGCAGGCGGAAATCGCCTACCAGTCGCACACCGGCACCGCTGATTGGGACGTCTATGTGGCAAGCTACTCCTGCCGGCACATGCTGAAGACGTTGGCTGCGCATGGCCTTGACAATGCCCAGAACTGCCTCGCCAAACACTGGCACCTGATTTTCGGTGGAAAGCTTCTTAGAACTGTCTGCTATGAGTTCTTGGCAAAACTGCAAATCGAAGTTTTCTTTCCGTATCTATCACAGCCCACCCCAGAATATCCCTTGGAAGGCATTGCTATTCAATGGGTCAACGGCAAGCCGGTGTACAAGACACGAAGGATTGCCGGTCTCAATGCTGCTGACGCACGCTTTCCGAAAGGCAAGCCGCTCGTCATTCTTTCCTGGGGAGATATTTCCCCGTGGAGTGTGATCGTTCCTGGCAAATGCCATGTGCAGACAGGAACATTTCACTACACCGACGAGAAAGGAAGGATCTGGGAAACCGGTACGGTCTTTTCAGATGTCTTTCTTGCTAATCTCCGGCGGAACGGCATGCAAGCTTACCTGGCGGACGCAGAGCTGGCCTGTGCCCGGGTACTTGAACGTGGCACAGCGAAGAACCTTCTGGCGCGACACCAGGCCATTCTCAACAAACTCGACCGCAAGATCGAGGCATGGAGCAAGATAGTCCTGCCTGAAAAGCAGGTCCGCGAGCTCACTCAGCGAGCGAACCTGTTTGAGATTGGTGACCGGGCCGCTCCCCGCGGGCTGCTCCTGACCGGGTCTCCGGGGACTGGCAAAACCCTGGTCGCGAGCATCCTAGCCAAGTCCATGGGCTGCGACTACCAGCAACTGTCGCTTGCCGACCGAAAACAGCAGCAGGTCGGTGCGAGTGGGCAGAAGGTCCGTGAGGTATGGAATCGCGCCCGGAAGAACCAGCCGGCCGTGATTTTCCTCGACGAGTGCGAAGGTGTGCTCGGGCGCCGGGGCGCGGCCGAAACCGACGCGTTCTCAAACGACATTGTCCAGGCTTTTCTGGCCGAATGGGACGGAGTGCAGCCTAGCGACCGCGGTTGGGTCATCGGCGCTACCAATCGCCGCGACCTGCTGGACGACGACATCCTTTCGCGCTTTGGGTGGGAAATGGAGCTCGCCTTACCGGGTCCAGAGGAGCGTCTACGCATCCTTGAACACGAGATGGAGCAGGTGTTCCCCGGTGCGAAGGTGCCCGAGGACATGGTTTCCCTCACGCAAGGCCTCAGCGGGCGAGATCTCCGCACCCTGGCCAGTACCGTGCGCACCCTGGCCTATCCGGACGCGCCGCGGGCGCAGCACTTCCACGACGCTGTCCGGGCAAGTCGCAAGACCGCCAACACGCGGGTCGACGCTGCCGCGACCTGGGACACCCTGATCGTCGATGCTCCGGTAATGGACAAGCTGAAGCTCACTTGCGCGCTTCTGCGCAACGCAGAGGCCTGGAAAGAGCAGGGCGTCGAGGTGCCACGGAGTCTGCTGCTCACCGGCCCCGCGGGCACCGGCAAAACCCAGATCGCACGCACCCTAGCGAATGAAAGCGGCCTCAGCTTCCTCGCTGCCACCACAGCGGACGTGAAGGCCA
>CAXTVG010000380.1:0-2984 GCA_964247505.1 uncultured Acidobacteriaceae bacterium | reverse complement strand
GGCCCCACGTCTCGCTTTTGAGACGTGGGTTCTCCTGAGCCAAAGCTCAGGACCGGTTTTCGGAGCGGATTAAGCGATCGTCATAAAGAAACAGGATTGAAGCAACAGATTTAACCCCGACCAACGGAAGGGCCACAGAGGTGTGGGGTGCAAGCACCAATAAATACCCGCCACGAAGTGGCCGCCAGCCGCGCAGGCGGTTTTAGTATTGTTTGACCGAAAGGAGTCCCAGTGCCCACCAAACGAAAAACAAAAGGCGCCTACATGATCTCCTCGGTCGCGGAGATGTACGAAATCCACCCTCAAACCCTCCGCCTGTACGAGCGCGAAGGCCTCCTCAAGCCCTCCCGCACCGAGGGCAACACCCGCATGTACACCGACGAAGACCTCGAGCGGCTGGAGTTCATCCTCAATCTCGCCCGCGACCTCGGCGTCAACATCTCCGGCATCGCCATCATCCTGCAAATGCGCGAGCGCATGGAGGAGATGAACCGCCAGATGCAAGGCTTCGTCGACTACGTCCGCTCCGAGATGCTCACCCGCATGCAAGCCGTGCCTGAAGCCGCCCCCGCCGCCCTGGTGCCTTTACGCCGTCCAACCGTCGCAGGGGGCCCCAGCCGCACCCGCCGCTAGCCGGTAAGGTACTCTGGTTGGAGCGCAAGCATGATAAAACTTCTCCTTCTCGTGGGAGCCTTCGGCCTCCTCACCTCTACGGTTTTCACCGGGATGGTCGCAGCCGGCGTCCTGCGCTTTCTCCGCGAGCGCCGCCGCACGGAAATGGCGCGCCACGACGTGCTCGCCCCCGTGTTCGCGCCCCCTGTCTCGCTCCTTAAGCCGCTCCACGGCGCCGAGCCCGGCCTCAACGCCCACCTCGCCACTTTTTTCGAGCAGGACTACCGCGGCCCCTTCGAAATCCTTTTCTGCGCGCGCCACCTCCACGATCCGGGTCTTGAGATCGCCCGCGAAGTCGCCGCCCGCTATCCGCACATCCCCACCCGGTTCCTCGCCGTCCAGGGCCTCCCGTTCGTCAACGCCAAGGTCAGCTCGCTCGAGCGCATGGGCTCGGCCGCCAACCACGACATCTTCATCATCAGCGACTCCGACGTCCGCGTAACCCCCGGCTATATCCGCGAGATCGTCTCCGACTTCGCCGACCCCGAAGTCGGTGCCGCCACCTGCCTCTACCGCGGCATCGCCGAGCGCGGCCTTTGGGCCAAGCTTGAAGCCTCCGGCATGTCCGTCGAGATGACCTCCGGCGTCCTCGCTGCCAATCTGGTGGAAGGCATGCAGTTCCTCCTCGGCCCCACCATGGCTGTCCGCCGCGCCGCCGTCCACCGCATGGGCGGCTTCGCCAAGCTCGGCCCCTACTGCTCCGACGACTTCCTGCTCGGCAACTGGGTCGCCGCTCTCGGCTATAAAGTCATGCTGAGCCGCCACGTTATCGATCACATCGTGCTGAACCTCACCTTGCTCACCAGCATCAAGCACCAGGTCCGCTGGATGAAGTCCACCCGCTTTTCCCGCCCCAAAGGCCACTTTGGCACCGGCCTCACCTTCTCGGTCCCCTTCGGCCTCCTTGCCAGCGCTGCCGCGGCGCTGCTCCACCACGCCATCCTCGGCGCCGACCTGCTCGTCTATTCCGTGCTGTGCCGCATGGCCCTGGCTCTCGTAGTGGCGGGCAGCGTCGTGCGCGACAGCGCCTTGCTCCGCACCACGCTCCTCTACCCGCTCCGCGACCTCATGGGCTTCTTCTACTGGGCCGCCAGCTATACCGGAGGCACCATCCTCTGGCGCGGCCGCCTCTACCGCCTCGGCGAACACGGCCTCATGCAAAGCGCCCAGGACTAAAGGGTAGGGACGCGGGGATTGTAGACAGCGATGCATTGACACGGTACGCTTTCGTCTAGTAAGAGGCAGCCGTGTGACTGTGGGAGGAGCCGGCATGAACAGTAAAGCAAGTCTCATTCTGCTCACGGTAGTAGCTCTAGGTATATGGTCCCTGGCGAGGATGGTTAGTGATTACCAAGGGGGTAAACTGACCGGGAGCGCGGTTATTCCGTTCCTTCTTATAGCGATCACTGCGGAGCAGATGTCTCCTCGATACATCGGCAGGGCAGGCGCAAGTCATGTACTGAGAGTAGTTAGAGTTGGGGGAGCTCTCATAGCATTTGGGATTCTTGTCGCCACCGGCATGATGAACACTTAGTGACCGATCAACTGAAGGTTACCGGTAGTCGCGAACCGATACGGGTGCCCCACGTCTCGCGTTTGAGACGTGGGTCTTTCTGAGCGAAAGCTCAGAACCGCTGTTATTCAGCGGAATTAGAGATAAAGCCGCTCCCCTCGCAGGCTTGCCTTGACGTTCAGCGAAAGCTTTACCGATTGCTGTAAAGTGTGCGATCCGAAAGCTCCTTCGAAACGACAAGCGGCATCCCCGCCAGCAACTCCCGAACATGCGCGTCCGACTCCGGCGGCACGTACAGAAACAGTCGTTGCTCACTGTGCTGAGCCGCCCGCCACATCCGCACCAAATCCGCGTCCACCAGAAAAATCGGCGGCGCGTCCGGATAAAAGGATCCCCAGATCATCGACGACGACCGCCCGTTCACCAGCAGTGCCCGTTTTTGGGTGTAGAAGATCAGCGAAGAAGCATTCGCCTGATCCCCGTACACAACCAGCCGCGCCCCAGAGTCGTGAGCGGCGTTCACCACGTCCGCCATCGCCCGCGACGAGAGCAGCGGCTGGAACCGCACCAACCCAATGTGCGCCGCCACCAGAAACACCGCCATCGTCAGCCCGACTGAGGCCGTAGCCTCGAACGCGTGCCCCCGCCGCCGGAGCCCAAGCGCTATCAAAGGCCCGAAAAAGAGAGCCAGCGCCGCCACCATCGCAGGCAGTCGCAAAGCGGCGAACGAAAGCCCCGTCAGATCGAAAAAGTGTGACATCGAGAGCGAATAGTCGCCCACCCCGCGATGCGCCAGCAG
>CAXTVG010000379.1:0-2988 GCA_964247505.1 uncultured Acidobacteriaceae bacterium | reverse complement strand
GAGTGGATTACGCAGACAGAGCCGATGCAGTCGGCGATCGATGCGTATCAGCGGTTCGCGTCGCACCAGCCGGGGTGGGTGAAGGTGAAGCTGGAGCCGGGCAAGCTGGCGCGGGTGGCTTGAGGGTTCCCTCCCAGATTCGGTCGCTGGGGAAAACGGTCGTGAGCTTTCGCTCACGAGATCCCACGTCTGAGCCACCCAGCGAGCAAAGCCCGCTCGCCGGGGCCCCCGGGAATCGAGACGTAGGGCACCCGTACTCCTTACCTGCCAAGTCTCCAGGTGCGAAGCGCGTCTACCTGCCACGGAGTGGCCGCGAGCCGCGCAGGCGGTTTGTTCCTTACGCGGTAGTAAGCGACGAATTGCGTATGCGGGGCGGCCATTTCAGGCCAGTGTACGCGCTTGAAACGTCCGTTTCAGTGAGTATTATCGGGTTTTCTGGGGGGTGACGTGTCCCCCTCGAGCCGATTCGAAGCAGCGTGCTTTTTCTCAGTCGGCATGGATGTCAGAGGGAGGACCAGACGCAGCAAGGACGCTCCCGAAGAGACGGCCTGCTGTTATCTGGTAAACCTAGCTGGCTTTCTGAAGCTCTCCCATAAGCGACTGCTGAACCACTCCAGCCACTCCGTAGTTCTTCGCCATCTTCATCAGCAGCAGTAAGAAGTCTCGATCTGGATATCGGTCGCTACGATTGCTCTGATGTGCCAACATTTGGGCCAGAGCCTTATGCTGGATTTCATTCATTCCTTGGAGCTTTTCGAGGCTAGACTGCGTGACCGTTGGCTCTAACGCAACGCCGCGGAATTCGACCGTGAGATCGAGCGAGAGTCGTCCCAACAACTGGGTTTTGGACGCGTCGCTCATCGACTGGTACAGGCTGATTGCTTCTTCTAAATTCATGCTCATGGAATCGGATCGATTGGTCCCTCTTCCTCGGGGCTTTCCCAAGGAGCGATTGGCTCAGAAGTATGCATATCCCGTGCAAGATTGTTAATGTCCACGCCGCGCTCTTCTAGCACCCGGAGGCGGGTATTGCCATCCATCACAGTCCATCGGGTTTTACTTCAATGGAGCCAGAATCTCAGTGAGTAACAGGCCCGACCTGGTCAATGCGCCACACCGGGCCGTCGGGGTAGAGCTGGCCCTCTTCCCGCACGAACGCAGGGGCCGTGCCTTGCAGGATAAGCAGTTTGTAGTCCTTGGGTTGCTTGCCAATCACCGGGGCGACCACTCCGGCAATGCCCCCGAGGTCGACCTTCGCGGTAAACTCCCGTGCCGGCCTGGCGCTACCGCCGACCCGAAACGGAACGGTGCCCTGGGAGGTGATGTGGATGTGGATCACGCGCGCTCCCCCAAAGTCAGCTACGTAGGACAGCTTAGTTTCGGGTGTTTTATCGCTGATGTTGGTCATCAGGGTGAGGATGATCCCGTTCGCGAGGTCGGGCGGGAGGTCCATGTGCTGTGTTTTCACTTTGGGGGCCTCGCCCTTCTTTTCTTCGCGCGTCACCACGGTGCCGCTCGGCACGTCGATGCTCATATCCAGGGGTTTCGGGTAGCTGGGGCCGCGCTGGATGTGGTGATCGGTGACGAGGTGGAAAACGCCGGTTTGCGTGAATACGGCCTTTTCGTCGTCGAGCGAGCCGTCGTGGAAGCGAAAAGTGAGCCGGGAAACGATTTGCTTGCCGCGCACGATCTGGACGAGGTCGCCGGTAGCGAGGGCTTTGCCTTCCATGGTGCGGAGCGTGAGAAAGCCGTGAGTTGTGCCTTGCGGGTAGCGGACCGGGATGGGGTCGGCGCGGAGCGGACCTCGAGTGAGGAAAAGCAGCAGTAACAGGAAAGCAGAGCGTCGCATGTGTGGGTTTGGAGTGATGCTTCAGTGGTTTGCTCGCCGGTGGAAACCGAAGCGAGCGAGCTTTCGCTCGCGTGATTCTACATGAGGGTGCACGAGGGGGTCTACGTCTCAAAACGAGACGGAAGGCAGCTCTGTGCTTATTGCGCGCTGTTTAAAGCACATTGCTCGGGTGAATCGCTGCAATGCCACCAAAGCGGAGGAAATCCGAGGTGTTAGTCGTGAGGATGTACGAAAGGTCATACGCGTACATGGTTGCGGCCAGCCGCGCATCATGGACCTGTACGCCTGAAATGCGGTGATGCACGACGATGCGCCGCCATTCCCGGTAAACTGCGGCGGTGTCAATCAAAAGGGTGAAGCTGCGCTCGATTTCCTGCGCGTTGACTTCCGTCTTCTCGATGCTGAGACCGAAGCCGTTGCGCTCGAGCGGACGCGTTGAAGTGTTCCAGAACTCCGTCATATTCTGCAGCGTGTAGGCTAACTCAACACCTTGATCCCGAAGCGCATCGACGGCTCCGCGCACCTGCGCATATCCAGAGTCATCGTGTTTTACAAGGCGAAGAAGAATATTGGTGTCGGCCAGGTATAGCCGAGCAGCCATCAATCGTGGTCCTGGTAGAAGCTTTCGCGCGTGAAGGCTTCGTCGGGCAACGAGGGAATCTCGGCTGAGTAGCGAGCAAGAGCGTCGAGCGATGCCCGGAACTCCTCGTGGCTGAGCTTCCGAGCCCGACGTGGTAAGGGCAGAGGAACGTTGTTGAGTTTCTCTTCGATGTAGCGCTCCAGCGCGAGCCCGCGCGCCTTTGCTTCGACCGCAAATTCATCGGGAACGGTGATGGTTACCTGCATAGGGTCAGCGTAGCAGGGCGGGGCTGTCCGCGTCATCGGAAATGAACTTTTCCGCGGTCTGGACGGATTCAGCAAACGAAGCGGAGAGTGATCCCCGTTCTTGCCAGACGCCTCACGGTTCCCTTTCGAGTCCCAGGATGCTGCGCAGCAAGGCGCGGTTGTGGTTTGCGCCGGCGAAGTCGTCGAACGAGCGGTCGGTGACGCGGATGATTTCGCGGCGAATGAGCTCGGCTCCCGCGCGTGCGCCGTCTTCGGCGGACTGGAGCGGGTCTTCCCACTCGAGCACGGCCCAG
>CAXTVG010000378.1:0-3001 GCA_964247505.1 uncultured Acidobacteriaceae bacterium | reverse complement strand
CACACGTGGTTGCCACGCCGCGGAAGGACTTCGCTTTCGTCGTGGAGATTGCCAGGCAGCCTTTCAGCCAGACAAATTTGTACTTCCCTCACTCGACATGGCGCGAGCGGCTACCCGAAATGATCCCTGTTTTGCTGGGAACGATCTGGATGATTGGCGTTGCCGGAGTGCTTGTCAGTTGGTGGTTGCGATGGCTGGAGGTTGCCGCCACCCGGAAAGCCGCCGAACCGCTTCGACAAGGCGTTGAAGTGGAGCTCATGCGTTCGTTGGCGGCCGCCATCAGGATCAAGCCCATGCCGATTCTGCTCGCAGCAACTCGCTTGGAGCCGGGCATTTTTGGAGTTTCAAGGCCTGTGCTCCTGTGGCCCGCCGGCATGTCGGAAGAACTTCGAGAGACGGAGCTTCGGGCGATTCTCGCGCATGAGCTTTGGCATGCACGCCGCCGGGACAATCTTACCGCAGCCCTGCAGATGTTTATCGAAGCCGTCTTCTGGTTTCACCCTCTGGTGTGGTGGCTTGGATTGCGGCAGATGGAGGAAAGAGAGCTTGCCTGTGATGAGGGCGTACTCGACTTAGGTGGCGAACCTGCTGCTTATGCCGAGGGCATTCTGAAAGCCTGCAGGTTCTGTGTGGAATCCCCGCTTCCTTGTGTGGCGGGAGTGAATGGGTCAAATCTTAATAAAAGGATCAAGCGCATTATGAAAAGACAGGATGTTACCGCTCTCTCAACGAGCCGAAAGCTTCTTTTCAGCTCAGCCGCCATAGCACTTGTTGCAGCACCCATGCTCATTGGTGCCGCCTCTTCCCCGCAGGCAGTTGCACAAGCGAAAGCTGCCGATAACTCCTCCGGTCCGGTTCGCGTTACCGCTCTTAAGCGCAACACTTCAGGGCCAAACTCCATGACCTTGATCAAACACACTGCCGATGGGACCTCGATCAGCAATATGACGGTGCGCGACATGATAGAGCTCGCTTACTCCATGAAGGATTACCAGCTCACGGGTGGTCCGGGCTGGATCACTCAGGATCGATTCGATGTTACGTATACGGGTGGGGGGCCGTCAGGCAAAGAACAGATGGTTTCAAGCGCCGCGATGAAGGAGATACTGTCGCAGAAATTTCACCTTGTGCTCCGACAGGAGACGCAGCCCGGTCCGGTGTTCGCTCTTGTTGTGGGCGAGGGAGGAGCAAAGTTTGCTACCGTAACGCCGCCGAACGTACCAGGAACAGACGAGCCACAACTTATGATCCGAGTTCTGAAGAAGGACGGCCAAGGCCAGATTGCCATTACAGGTGGTCCCGGCGGCCTTGCTGGTACCCTTTCGGAGCAGGTCGGCCATCCGGTTGTCGATACCACGGGGTTAGCCGGGATCTACAGCATCGAGTTTCATTGGGCCACCGCTGCTTCTGCCGACAGCATTTCCGCAGATTTAGAGCAGCAGCTTGGCTTGTCGCTTGTTCCGAAGGAAGGGCCAGTGGAAAGCTCCGTGATCGACAGCGTGAGTGTGCCGGCAAGCATGTAAGTCCCGGAGGGCATCTCGGGGACATGCGTGCATATAACTTCTCCGAGGCTGGCCGGCTTTCCTCGTTCTTATAGTTTCAGCCGACAGGCGGTGATCTCGGGAGTGCGGGTCCGCAGAGATTCTTGAGTACAGGAAACGCAGGGGCGCAGACAGGCCAGCATCGTTTGCTGCGAACCGTTAAGCGGCCGCGCCAGGCATGCTTTATGGTTGGACTTTGCAATGAAAGGGTCCCGGCATATGCAAAGAAAAACTGGGGTGATCGCAGCAGCTCTGGCACCCGTACTCGCTTGTAGCGTTTTCGCCGCGCAAGGGGCCTCCGTGGCACGGCAAACCAACGGCCCCACGCTCACCTTCGCGGAGCCAGGGCGGGATGCGACGCTGGGGGCGGCCTACCGGGGAGCGCTCGAGAACCTGCTGCGGATCAACACCGTTTCCTACGGCACGGGCCCCAAGGCGCGCGGCTACAACCAAACCGGGCTGCTCGCGAAAACGCCGCATACGTTTCTTCGCGCCGGGGGCGGGTATGACCAGCCCTGGACGCGCGACGCCTCGGTGAACAGCTGGAATGCGGCGAGCCTGCTGGAGCCCGCGGTGGCGCGCAACACGCTGGTGGCGGTGCTGAAGCGGCAGCCGGATGGCAAGCTGATTGTGCAGCAGGATAACCAGTGGTGGGACCAGACGATTTGGGTGGTTGCGGCCTGGAACCACTATCTGGTCACGGGGGATCGCGCGTTTCTGCGCGAGGCTTACCAGGCGGCGACGGAAACGCTGGGGCGCGAAAAGCAGGCGCACTACAACGCCGCGCGCGGGCTGTTCGAGGGGCCGGCATTTTTGAACGACGGCATTGCGGGCTACCCCGCGCCTCCGGCGGACGCGGGGGAAACGCGGGGGTCGTTTGTGCTGGCTTATCCGGGGGCGGACAAAATTATGCCGCTGAGCACGAACTGCATTTATGTGGGCGCGTACCGGGCCGCGGCGCAGATGGCGGGGGCGCTCGGGCTACCCGGGGAGCGCTGGAACAGGCAGGCGGACGCGCTCGCGGGCAGGATTCGGGCGGCGTTCTGGGTGCCTGCCAAGGGCCGGTTCGGGTATTTTCTTCATCCCGACGGCACGCTGGACGAGTCGCAGGAAGGCTCGGGGCTGGCGTTCTCGATTTTGTTTGGGATTGCCACGCCGGAGCAGACTGCTTCCCTGCTGCGCTCGACGGCGGAAACGCCGCACGGGCTCCCGGATGTGGCACCTGCTTTTGCGCGCTTTCGCGAGCACCCGGGGCGCCACAATGTGATTATTTGGCCGCCGATTGAGAGCTTTTGGGCCGAGGCGGCAGCGCGCTCGGGGGACACGGGGGCGTTTGCGCGGGAAACGGAGAACCTGGCCGGGCTCGCCGTCGGCTCGGGCGGGCATTTTTGGGAGATTTACAACGCCCAAACCGGCAAGCCGGACGGGGGCTGGCAGGTGGGCCACGAGTGGGACTCGGA
>CAXTVG010000377.1:0-3011 GCA_964247505.1 uncultured Acidobacteriaceae bacterium | reverse complement strand
TCAAAGCCCAGCGCAGCCCCGGGGGCACCCCCGCTCAACCTTGCGACCAGCGCTCGGTCGGCCGGTTTCCACTCCGGACGCCGCTCGGCAAGCAGCCGTTCCAAATCGTCCATGGGAAGCGGTGCAAGGGCAAGAGCAGCCATGCGCGAGCGAAGGGTCGGCAGCAGCTCCTGCGGGTTCGTCGAGAGAAGCACGAGGGTGGCGTGGGCGGGAGGCTCTTCCAGCACTTTGAGCAGGGAGTTCGCGGCCTCCTTCATGAACGAGCTGCTGGTGAAGATGTAAAAAGCCCGGCGCGCCTCAACCGGAACCCGGTACACCTCGCGAATGACGGTGCGCACCTGCCCCAGCTTGATGAGCAGCTGCGGCGGATCGGGCGGCACGACCAGCACGTCCGGGTGCGTCCGCACCAGCACGCGCGTGTCCTTTTTGTCCGCGTCGCGCAGCTCCTCGCGCGCGGCGATGGCCTCGTCTACCCGCGCCCGCAGGGGACTCGCCGCCGCAATCCGGCGGCAGTTGGCGCACACGCCGCAAAAGTCCGGCAGGGGAAAGGCGGGCGGCGCTAAACAGTTCGCCGCCTGCGCCAGCATCAGCGACAACGTGTACTTGCCCACGCCGCGCGGCCCGCTCAGCAGGATCGCATGCGGCAACCGCCCCGAGGCGAGCGACTCCCGCAAGAGGCGCACCGGGCCTGGATTGCCCAGGTAATCTTGAAATCCCATATCGTGAGACTAGCAGCCCATTTCTCGCCTATAACAAGGAGGCGGAGTCGAGCTCCGCTAGCGACTCTATCGATATTGGTCCCACACTTGTTCTAAATCGAGTCGGAATCCCACGACCGGACCTGAACCTTCAACATAGTCCGCGGATGCGATCAGTGTCGGACTGCCTTCGTTCCGGTAAACCCATACGCGCTCCTTCTTCGGTTCTAAAAGCCAGCCGAGATGAACGCCATTTGCGATCCAGCGCTCCATTTTCCTTTTTGACCCGGTGAGTGTGTCGGTTTCTGAAATCAGCTCGATCACGAAATCGGGGCAGATGTGAGGAATTCCTTTGCGTTTCGGTTTGGGAACGCGTGCTAACGTTTCGGCTGTTAGATAGGAGGCGTCCGGGCTGAGCATAGAGCCATCCGGGAGATAGTATCCGGCGTTTGAATCGCAAATCTGCCCTTGCCGGTGCCCATTCCACCACGCATAGAGCTGCCCGTTTACATTTGCGTTTCCGCCGCCTGTTTCGAGCCCGGTTGGGGTCACGACTTTGATAAGTCCTTCCCGTGTGCGCTCGATGCGGTACACGTCATTGCGGCGGCAAAAGTCTTCCAGCTCTGCGTCGCTTAGGGGCGGATCGAAGCGCAGGCTGCTTACCGGAAAAGGCCTGTCGGGAATCCTGATCAGCACGTCCAAGTGGCTCTCCTGGCTTAAGCTTACGGCAGCTTGTATCGCGAGCGCCTTCTACCCCGAATGGGATTGGGGGCTGATGCCCGTTGCCGGGTTGCTACATCGGAATCGATCGCCTTGCCCGGCTCGTTCGACGCTATCCGATCTGTGTACGGGAGGGCGCAGCCCCGGACGCCCCGGCTTGAAGCATAATTCAATGACCTAACAGGTACCTTCTCACCCTTCACGCGAGTACTTCCCTCTGAGACGCAGGTTTCACTTCGCGAACACGGCCACCATCAGTTTCGACTCCGCCGCGTTGATTTTGCCCAGAGCCGAAGCCATCGCGGGCCGGTCGTCGATCGACGACGCCAGCATCGCCGCCTTGAGCCGGAATGAGGCTTCCCGCATCAGGATCTCCGCGTCCTTCAGCTTTTTCGCGTCCCGCGCCAGCGCCGCGTCCATCGCACCCGCGTAGGCCTCCACCGACTGCAGCGCCTTGGCCGCGGCGGCGCTGTCACCCTCAGCCACTTTGCGGTTCGCAAGCTCGGTGGATCCGCGCACCAGCTCCGCATATAAATAGCACTGCTCTTTGAGGCTCGCGCGCTGCGCTTTTTGGGCGAGGGATTCCAGAGTGGACGGGTCCAGCGGCCGGGTATCGGCAGCCCGAAGCGGCTGCGTGCAGGCAAGGGTGAGGGCGAGGACGGAGCAGGCAAGAACAGCGGTTTCGCGCATCGGAGCACCTCCCAAGTGCATCCGCTCAGCCCGCGACTTCACTTTCCGAGCGCCACCAGACGGTGTTTGGCTTGCCACACCTCGTCTGGAAAGCCGGTGCCCGCCGCCGTCAGGAATTGCCGGTAAAGTTCTGCCGCACGCTTCGTTTGGTGCAGAGTATCGCAAGCAGTGGCCGATAGGAAATAGGTAGCAGCGGTTTCCGGCATTACTTTCGATCGCATCGCAAGCGCGTCGAGCACCAGCTGCGGCTGGTGGGCCTGGCTGGCCGCGAACGCCAGGCTGCTCCAGGCATTGCCGTTCTTCGGGTCGAGCGCCGTCGCCTCCTTAAGAACCGGCAGCGCCTGCTCAAACTTCTGCCCCCGCACCAGCGCGTCGCCGTCCGAGGCCAGCAGCGCCGGGTTGTGCGGGTGCGCTGCCAGGGCCTGCGCGTACAAGGGCGCAGCCTTGGCCGGATCGCCGGTTTGCGTGTACAGGTCGGCCAGCATCGCCGTGACAGCAGGGTCGTCCGGCTTGGCGGCGTGAAGGTTTTCAAGCACCGCGACCGCATCGGCGCCCTTGCCTTCCGCCTGGAGCACGTCCGCTAACTCAGTGTTGAGGGCCGGATTCGTCGGGTCCGACTGCAGGGCTTTGCGTAGAACCGGCTCCGCGTCCGCATATCGTTTAGCCGCGATCAGCAGGTGTGCCAGCCCAGCGCCGGCTTGGGCCTGCTCCGGGCTGTGCGCGGGCGCCTGCGCCAGCACCTTGCCATACGCATCCGCCGCCGCGTCCCTATCGCCCAGGCGGTCCGCGATCTCCGCCGCAAGCAGCGTGTCCCCGATGGTTTCGGAGCTCTCCCGCAGAGCCGCGATCAGCGCTGTCCGCGCCCGGTCGGGGTCGCTCGCCTCAAGCAAGCGCGCCAAAGCC
>CAXTVG010000376.1:0-3014 GCA_964247505.1 uncultured Acidobacteriaceae bacterium | reverse complement strand
TTGCGCGCAAGGGCGAGTTGTTTACAGGGCTCGACGGCAAGGAACAAACCGCGACGTACGACCGCTATGGCGAGGTTCCCTTTTGGGATACGGGCCGAAACCAGATCGTGCTGCTGACCCTGCTCGAGCCGCAGGTGAAAGAGGACATCCTGCGTTCCACCCTCGACCAGGCCCACGAGTCGGGCTACATGCCCACCTCGTTTCACGGTGACAATGCTGTCTTCATGTACCTCGGCGACTGGGAGCGCGGTCTCCATTTCGACTGGGCCAGCGCCTATGAGTACCTGCGCAAAAACGCCACCGACCCGGCCGGCCCCCGCAACTACCTGGCCGAGTACATGCAAAACGGATGGATCGCCGACTTCATCCCGCCCGGCAATCCCAGCCCGCCCTACGCGGGCGGCAAGGCAGGCGCGGCCACCACGCTTGAGTACAGCTGGGATGACTACGCCATGGCGCTTTACGCCAAGCGTTTGGGCCATCAGGACGACGCCGCGATGTTCCTCAAGCGCGCCCACAACTACCGCAATGTCTTCGATCCATCGGTCGATTTTGTGCGAGGCCGCACCGCCGACGGTAAGTGGATTTCGCCCTTCGACCCCGGCGAACCCTACTACAACTTCATGATGAAGGAAGCCTCCGGCTGGTCAACCCTGTGGCTCACGCCCTACGACGTGCAGGGCTTGGCGAACGAGCTCGGCGGCCGCGAAAAATTCGCCGCGAAACTCGACCGGTTCTTCACGACTCCCTACACCGCGAAGGGCATCTGCCGCGACTGCACCGGCCTGGTCGGCGAGTACGTGCAAGGCAACCAGCCCGACCAGCAGTCCGCCTACTACTACGACTGGGCGGGCCAGCCCTGGAAGACGCAAGCCCTGGTCCGCAAAATCCTGCGCGAAATGTACGGCAGCGACGCTTCCGGCTACGCCTTCCCCGGCATGGACGACCAGGGCTCGACCTCCTCCTGGTACGTGATGAGCGCGATGGGTTTCTACCCCGTCGACCCGTCCAGCCCCGACTACATCCTCGGCAGCCCTATCTTCAACCACGTCACGCTGCACATGGGCAGCGGCAAAACCTTCGAGATCACCGCGAAGAACAACTCCGACGCGAACATGTATATCCAGTCCGCGACCCTCAACGGCAAGCCCTGGACCAAGCCCTGGTTCTCGCACCAGGATATCGCAAACGGCGGCTCGCTCGTCCTCAACATGGGCCCGGAGCCGAACAAACAGTGGGGCAGCGCGCCGGGCGATGCGCCGCCATCCATGTCGCAGCCTGAGCAGGCGCAAACCACCCAAACCGGAAATTAAAGCAGCTCTCTTCCACCCCCGAAGCACCACTTTCGTTTCCCAACAACACGGGTGCCCCACGTCTCGCGTTTGAGACGTGGGTCCTCCTTCGCGAAAGCGAAGGACCGCATTTAAACCTGCCTACCTAAGAAGGAACAGCTCGAATCGGGTTCACGGAGCTCGCAATGACAAACCTCCCCCTACTACTCGCCCTCACTTTCGCCGCCCCGCTTCTGGCACAGGCACCCGGCAAGCTCCTGTTCCAAACCGACCACCCCTGGTCCCCGCGCACCAACATCAACGCCGACACGGTCCTGGTCTACGGCCTCGACGACACCACCGCCGCGCGCATCCAGTCCTGGCGCGCCCACGGCTATCGCGTGGCCGTGATGACCGGCGTCGCCTGGGGCCGCTACGGCGCGTACCTGCGCGGCGACTTCGACGGCAAACAGCACTGGGACGAAACCCAGCAGGAAAAAAGCGGCAAGCTTATCCTCCACGGCGGCCGCGAAGTCCCCTACATCGCGCCCAGCCTGGCTTACGGCCGGTTCCTCGCGCAAGGCGCCGAGCGCGCCATCGATGCGGGTGCCGAGGCCATCTACCTCGAAGAGCCCGAGTTCTGGGCCCGCGCCGGCTGGAGCCCCAGCTTCCAGCGCGAGTGGCAGGCCTTCTATCACCAGCCCTGGCAAGCGCCCGACTCCTCCCCCGACGCCCAGTACCGCGCCTCCAAGCTCAAGTACTACCTGTACCGCCGCGCCCTCGCGCAGGTCTTCGCCGCCGTCAAGGCCTACGGCACCGCCCATCACCGGACGATCCCCTGCTACGTCGCCACGCACTCACTCATCAACTACGCCCAGTGGTCGATCGTCAGCCCCGAGTCCTCGCTGCTCGACGTCGGTGCCGACGGCTACATCGCCCAGGTGTGGACCGGCACCGCCCGCGAACCCAACGTCTACGACGGAGTCCGCCAGGAGCGCACCTTTGAGACCGCCTTCCTCGAGTACGGCGCGCTCCAAAACATCGCCCGCTCCTCAGGCAAGCCGATCTGGTACCTCAACGATCCTATCGAGGACAACCCGCGCCACTCCTGGACCGACTACCGCCTCAACTGGGAAAGCACCCTGGTCGCCTCGCTGCTGCAGCCCTCGGTTGCCCGCTACGAGGTCCTCCCCTGGCCCGATCGCATCTTCGGCCTCAACTCCACCCGGCCTTCCGACGAGCCCACGGCCACAAATCCCAACCCGCCGAAAACCGTTATCCCCAAGCCCTATGAAACCGAGCTGCAAGCCGTTTTCCACGCGCTCGGCGAAATGAACCAGCCCGCGCACTGGGAACGGGCAGGCACCCAAGGCATCGGCGTGCTCGTTTCCGATACGCTCATGTTTCAGCGCGCCGCCCCGCAGCCCTCCGACCCCAACCTAAGCAACTTCTACGGCCTCGCTCTTCCGCTCTTGTTTAAAGGCATCCCCGTCGAGCCCGTGCAGATAGAAAGCACTTACAGCAAATCGGCCCCGGCCGGCTTTCTCAAGCCTTATAAGGTTTTGCTCCTCACCTACGATGGCCAGAAACCGCCCTCCCCGGCCTTTCACGCCGCGCTCGCAGCCTGGATCAAACAAGGCGGCGCACTTATCGTTGCCGACGACGACAAGGACCCGTATAACCAGGCCAAGGATTGGTGGAACTCCGGCGCGATGCACTTCTCCAACCCGCGGCAGCACTTAT
>CAXTVG010000375.1:0-3017 GCA_964247505.1 uncultured Acidobacteriaceae bacterium | reverse complement strand
GAACACCGGAGCACGGGTGCCCCACGTCTCGATTTTGAGACGTGGGTCCTAGTGAGCGAAAGCTCACGACCGAAGCCGGAAATGCGCTCAGGGAAAGAGTGCCGTGAAAATCGAAGCGAGGGCAGAAAAGGGCTCTCTTCAGAGCGAAAAGTATGCGGGGCTGCTCAGTAGGAAAGGGTGTTCTGGATGGGTCGATGTGCCGCGGAACGATTGTCACTTGAGGAAGCCGCAAAGCCCATGATCCGGGGCTAAGTGGCGGGGACGACGGGGCTCGAACCCGCGACCTCTGCCGTGACAGGGCAGCGCTCTAACCAACTGAGCTACGTCCCCAAACCTGATGAGAGAACTATAGCAGAACCCGGCGAGCGGGTTGCGGGAAAACAACGCAAACGTACAAAGCAGAAAACACCCCGGAGCGCGCGCACATCGTAGGCGCACATGAAGCTTGCTATTTTTGGCTTGGCGCTGAGCTCCTCGTGGGGCAATGGGCACGCGACGCTATGGCGGGGCTTGCTGCGAGCGCTCGCGGAGAGCGGGCACCAGATTACGTTTTTTGAGAAGGACGTTCCGTACTACGCGGAACACCGCGATGCGTGGGCGCAGCCCGCGCGGGTGGAGCTCGCGCTGTACAGCAGTCTGGAGCAGGACTGGCCGCGCATGGGGCGCGCACTGCGCGAGGCAGACGCGGTAATTGTGACCAGCTACTGCCCTGAGGGCGGGGAGGTGTGCGAGCGGGTGCTCGCCTCGGGCGTTCCCTTCACCTGCTTTTACGATCTCGACACGCCGGTGACGCTCGACGCACTGCGGAGCGGAACCAAGGTGGAGTACCTCCCGGAACAGGGCTTGGGCGGCTTCGACCTGGTACTCAGCTATACCGGCGGGCGCGCGCTGGCTGAGCTGGAAACCCGGCTCGGTGCGCGCATGGTCGCGCCTTTGTACGGTTTTGTGGACCCCGCAGCGCACCGGCCCGCCGCGCCGCATGCGGGGTTTGCCGCCGATCTTTCGTATCTGGGCACCTACGCCGCCGACCGCCAGCCTCGGCTTTTTGAGCTGCTGCTGAAGCCCGCACAGCTGCGTCCGCGTGAGCGCTTCCTGATCGGCGGCGCGATGTATCCCAAGACATTTCCGTGGGGCGAAAATATCTACTTTGTCCAGCACGTGCCGCCCGAGCTGCACCCTGCGTTTTTTTCTTCATCGCGGCTCACGCTCAACATCACGCGGGCGGCGATGGCCGCTTATGGATGGTGCCCGTCGGGCCGCCTGTTTGAAGCAGCGGCATGCGGTGCGCCGCTGGTGAGCGATACGTGGGAGGGCCTGGAAACGTTCTTCACCCCCGATGACGAAATCCTGCTGGCGCGCGAAAGCAGCGACGTGTTGGCGGCGCTCGACCGCTCGCCCGAAGAGTTGGCGCAGATGGCCGCGCGGGCCAGGGAGCGGGTGCTCGCGGAGCACACGGCGGCCCACCGCGCGCGGCAACTTGATGCGCTCTTCAGCCGCGCGGGCGCGCTGGCCGGGGTGCGCTGAGTTGGCGGAGGTATGGGGCATTCTCCCCGCCGCGGGCCGCGGCAGCCGCATGCAGCCGCTTGCGTTCTCGAAGGAGCTGCTGCCGGTCGGCACGCGCATTGAGGTGCACACGGAAGGCACGGTGGAGCGGCCGCGCGCGGTGAGCGAGTACCTGCTGGAACGCATGATCCGTGCGGGCGCTACACGATTCTGCTTTGTGATTTCACCGGGCAAGAGCGACATCCTGGAGTACTACGGCGCGAGCTTTGGCGGCGTTCCGATCGTGTATGTGGTGCAGCCGGCGCCCGCGGGTTTGTGTGACGCAATCTTTTGCTCCGCCCCGCTGATCCGGGACGGCGAGGACATTTTGCTTGGGCTTCCCGATACGGTGTGGCTGCCGGAAAACGGCCTGGCATTGCTGCCTTCGGGCACGCTCGCGTTTTTGCTTTTCCCGGTGGACCGGCCGCAGTTTTTTGACGCGGTCATGCTGGACGCGAGCGGCGCAGTGGAGCGCATTGAGGTAAAGCAGGAGCGCCCGGCGTCCAATCTGGTTTGGGGCGCGGTGCGCATGCCGGGCGGTGTATTTCACGCGCTGCGCGCACTGTGGCTCGAGCCGGCGCGGCGCGATGAATATCTCGGGACGCTTGTGAATGCGTGGCTCGCTCGTGGAGGCCGCGCGGTCGGTGTGGCGGCGGGCACGCACTACGTGGACACGGGAACGCCGCACGGCTTTCGCGAAGCGCTGCGGCTGCTCGATCGAGAAAAAACCGAGTAGCGCTGTTTCTTGTTGGTGCACAATTTCTTGGGCAGCAGCGATAACATCTTTTCGTGCAATGCCATCCCATGCTGTGATACACACACGCGCTCGCGGCACAACGGCAACGGCAACGGCAGCGCGCACACGAATGGGGAGGAACACACGCGATGGCACTTTCAAAAACAACGCAGGACCACGGCGAGATTCAGCAGTGGGCCGAAGCACGCGGGGGCAAACCCGCTGAAGTCACAAGCACCAGCGCAAGCGGCACAGGCATTTTGCGCATTGAGTTTCCGGGCGCGACCAACGCCAACGACGCTGCGCTGAATGAGATTTCGTGGGACGAGTTTTTTGAGAAGTTCGACGCGAGCAATCTGTCGCTGGTCTACCAGGACGTGACCGCGGAAGGCGCGCAAAGCAATTTCAACAAGCTGGTGCACCCGGAAAACATCAGCGAAAGCGCGAAGAAAAGCACGCGCAAAATCCCCAGCAAAAAAACCGCCGTGAAAACTACGGCAAAGAAGGCCTCTACAGGCCGGGGTACGGTAAAGAAGGCTTTGAAAGCGCCCGCAAAGAAAACGGCAGGGGTGAAAAAGACCGCGGCGGCTAAGAAAACCGCGGCTAAAAAGACTGTAGCCAAAAAGACCTCAACGAAAAAAGCAGCGGCGAAGAAGACCACAGCGAAAAAGGCTTCAGCGAGAAAAGCGGTGCCGGCGAAGAACACCACCGCGCGTAAAACCGCGCCCGCAAAGAAAAC
>CAXTVG010000374.1:0-3017 GCA_964247505.1 uncultured Acidobacteriaceae bacterium | reverse complement strand
AAAGCCTGTGGGGAACGCCCCAAAACGCAGGCCCGGAGGGCGTATCTAAAGGGTTTTGAGCGGTTTGCACAAATTCTAGTGCAGATGCACATTGTCAATGTGTGTTATGGGCATCGGAGGTGTGGCTTCCAGCTAGGCAAAGAGTAGTGCCTGCTGAAGCGGTTGCGTTTTGTGCAGCCCGGGCGTTTCCAGCGTAAATTCACGATCTAGCAGATTGGGGATCCGGTAAAGGCCGCCGCCTTCTCCCACAAAGCGAAGTTTCTTTCTCCGGCCCGTTTGTGCCTCAACGACAGTGAAACGCGAGCGCAACCCGTCAGCGTACTTCAGAGGCTCCGCCAGCACGAGAACTTGGCCTGC
The DNA here is from genome assembly GCA_964247505.1 of uncultured Acidobacteriaceae bacterium. Lineage (GTDB taxonomy): Bacteria > Acidobacteriota > Terriglobia > Terriglobales > Acidobacteriaceae > EB88. The sequence continues at coordinate 2,660 of CAXTVG010000374.1, read as the reverse complement.
TATCGGCCTGGTCTTCTCCAGCCGTGCTTGGCATTTCTGGCGCCAGATACGTGCGTATTCCGAATCCGTCGGGGTGAGCATGTCAAGGATGGCAGCCGGGCAGTCGTACTCATGTGGACCAGACTCTTCACCCATACTTTTGTAGCCGAAGACATGGCCATTCCGGCTGCGCGGATTGTAGTCGACTAAACAAAGCAACGCAGAAACGCGGCGCTCACCGGAGATGCGGCTCGTTTGTTCCACGGCCGCGTAGTAGCGCCTCATCTTTACCAGTGAAGAGCGCAGAACACGATAATCGTGGTCCTCACCCGGACCGGTGAACTGATCGTCTAGATATTGGGTAGGTGTGTCGAATCCACCGAGCGAATCTTTGTAAAACCAGCCCATGGGGGCTCCTTTCTAGGTTCGGGGTAAACAACCGTGCGCCCGCGGCACAGCAAGGGATATATGCGTCCCGTGCACGGGCGACCGGATCTGCGCCGAGCTGATGCGACTGGGAGAATAGCGCTGTGATAGAAGCGGCCGCCCGGAAGAGCAGGCCGAGCCTCTCGTTGGGCTCGCCGAACTATGCCTGGGCTCAGGGACAACGCCTACGCACAAAGGGAGTAGTGCCTGTCTAGAGCATTTCTCTTTGCGGTGCAGACTAAATCTGGCGATTCACCGCGAAGCAAGCGAGCATGGCGAAGGCGTATTCGGACGATCTTCGGCGGCGATTCCTGTCTGCCTACGAGCAGGGTGAAGGGACGCTGGAGGAGTTGGCGGATCGATTCATGGTCAGCCTGGCGTGGGGCAAAAAGTTGCGCGGGCAGTTCGAGCGCACCGGCAGGATGGAGAGGGTAGAGCAGCGCCGGGGCACTCCGCGCAAGCTGCTGGAGGGTGCGCGGGAGCAGTTGCGCGGCTGGGTTCTCACCGATCACGACCTAACTCTGAACCTGTTGCAGGCCAAGCTGCGCGGGCAGTGCGGGGTCTCGGTCAGCCGGGCGCAGGTGGCCAGAGCGTGAAGGGGCTGAAGCTGCGGCTGAAAAAAGTCGCTCCACGCCACGGAACGAGACACCGAGCAGACCCGCAAGCGAAGGCGGGAGTTCGTCGAACGGCTCGGCTCGATCGCGCCGGAACGGCTGATTTTCCTGGACGGCGCAATTGTACGATTTGTGGATGACCATGCCGAAAAGATAGGTATGGATTTCGACACCGACGAGTGCTGGACGCGCCTGGAGGACCTGAAAGCTCGCCCGACCGAGGACGATGATTGCCTTGCATACGGCGCGCTTGCTGCTTGGTCGCGCTGTGTCGCGGAGCTGGATCGATACGAACTGTCTGGAGCGTGAGGGCACCCTTCACTCACCAAGGGCCTTTGCGCATGGTGCTGGCACGAGAGCTTACGGTGCCGGGCGTTGAGGGCCGCGCCACATTTTGGCAGGGGGGAGCTTGGCGGGCCTTGAGCCCGGATTAGGCTATCGGCGCTTGATGGCGTCCCAAAGCTGTTATTTGGTGGCTATGTCCAAGGCGAGAGTGATCTGCTCAGGGGTCATGGGAGTTGTGCCGAGTTGCGTATCGGCCCCGGTACCACCCGGACGCTACCGCTTACCCCAAGGAGGGCGCGGCGGAGCTTAGACCCACGCATCGTGCTTAACCGATGCGCGCCAAGTCTCGCGCTCGGGCGATCCTTGCCGCCCGTGCATGGCGATGTGCCAAACTCGTCCAGCGTCGGTGTCAACGAGCGTGCCGTCCACGTCAAGCCGCGTGTGCTCGTTGGCGTACATCGTGCCCAGCCACTCGCGGGCTTCTTGACTTCTGACCAGCTCCAGGAACTGATCCCAGGCCGGTATCTGCCACGTAATCGCGCCCTCGATATCGGGGTGCTGCCCGGATGCCTCAGCCTTTAACGTGACGCGCCCGCGCTCGTCAAAATAAGGCATCGCGGCGTATGGCCCCTCTGCCGAGTCTATTACCCGGTAGAGGTGGACGGCGCAGCGCACCTTGTAGCCTTTGGCGCACATGCCATCGATCCAGATGGCGATGATGTGCGCGCGCTCAAAGGGGTCTAGCCCGCGCACAAAGTCAAGCAGCGTCGGGGCGGTCATCAGCGCATCTCCTGCTCGGCAGCACGCATTCCCTCTAGCCACACATCATGATGCTGTGCGCGATTTGTCGTGCTCCTGCGAAGGCGTTCGTGCGCGTCCAGGATTGCCAGCTGGAAAGTTTCCCCGACCCCGAGTGTGGGGCAAGCAAACCTGTGCTTGCCGGGGATTTTGGTAAATCTGGAACTGTCCGGAAACCGTGACATGGGTAGCCACGCCGGGAAATGCCGTTACGATCTCTTGCAGAGCGCTTTGAACCATCTCGTTATAGGCCATTAGCGCACCTCCAAGCAGCGGGGGGCGCGTCCATCGCCGCCACAATCTTGCCCGTAGCGCACCTCCGCTTTCGCACGAAGGGCATCGTAAAGTTCGCTCGCCAGCTTGTCAGTTGTTCCGGCTCCCAAGACCATGTCGGTCGCATTGCGAATCGTCATGCCCGATGCGACAGCCGCCAATATGCGTCCCGTGATTACACCGTTCATTGCTTGTGTCATTGTCTGGCTCCTTGTCCGGTTGGTAGCCGGTCGTTATGTGCTTACAAGCGCCCGCTGCCTTTAACTGCTTCAATAACAACGATGA
>CAXTVG010000373.1:298-3027 GCA_964247505.1 uncultured Acidobacteriaceae bacterium | reverse complement strand
TGGCGCGGTGCTGGCGCAGGAAGCCGTGCGGCCGGGCAAGCGGGTGTAGGCCTCTAGCGTCTGTCGAGGGGAGCGGATCGGATTGCATGCGCTCCCTCGACAATTCCCGATTTGGCGAATGGCAGGAGCTCCGCTTCGGCGGGCCTCATCCGGGCTTTCGGATGTGCGAAACCGCCTGCAGGAATGGAAGCCCATCCCTCAAAGTCGTTCGCATCTTCGGTACCCGCCGAAGACGGACTGTTCCGGTTTGCGGGCGGCCAAAACACATTTCCATAAAGGGCGCCTCCCTTCGACACTGGCGATAGTTGTTTGTAAATGGGCGCATTGGAATAAAAATGACCTGCGCTGTTTGGGCTAAGCCAACAACCGAAAATCCGATTGCCAAAATGGGAAAGAAGACCTACTAGGCTTCGCCTCGATTCGCAACTCCTAATTTGCAGTCTGTCAGTATTGGCCATCTCAGTTCGCGGCGCACGTACCGGGTCGTGCGAACAGAGCCTCGATATCATACGAATTGGGCTGTGTGGTACAGCAAGCCGAGCCACCTCGACCCAGGCGTCCCCGCCACACTCGCTGGCGATCCTTTGCTGCAGGTTCGATGATCCATGAGTTCTGAACGCCCAACGCGAGAAAGCGCGCCGACGCTCGTCAATTCACTGCAAGAGTTGCTTATTCCAATGTGCAGCGGGCGCTTACAGGAACGTCTCAGCGTGGGAGATGGTAGCGCCATCGGGGATCGAACCCGAACTCTCCGCCTTGAGAGGGCGGCGTGTTAACCAATTACACCATGGCGCCAAAGGGCGGGGATCACGGGCGAAATCACCGCGACTGTTCAAAGTGTAGCAGAAGGCGCTACTCCTGCTTGGCACCCAACTCTCCCCATCGCTCGTACAGCGTGTGAATCTCTTCCTCGGCGGCGGCCACATGGGCTAGGGCAGCGGTCAGGCTCGCGGCGTCTGTCGCGACGGCAGGGTCTTCCAGCTGCGCCTGCTTTGCTTCGAGCGACTGTTCCGCCTCCGCAATGCGGGTCTCCATTGTGTCCCACTCGCGCTGCTCCATGTAGGACAGCTTCTTCTTTTTGGGCGCGGCCGGGGCGGTGCCGTTCGGGGCTGCCGCAGGACTGGCGTTTTTCAGGGCCGCGCGATTGCTCCGCTGCCAATCCTCCCACTGCCCGTAGTCGGCGAACGAGCCTGCATTGCCCTCGCCATCGAGCCCAAGCACCACGTTGGACACGCGATCGAGCATATACCGGTCGTGCGTGACCAGCATGAGTGCGCCGGGGTACTCGAGCAGCGCTTCTTCCAGGATTTCGAGCGTCGGGATGTCGAGGTCGTTGGTCGGCTCGTCGAGCAGCAGAAGGTCGGCCGGCTCGAGCATAAGCCGCGCGATCAGCACCCGCGCCCGCTCGCCTCCTGAAAGCCGCTCGACCGGCTGGTTCAATTGCTCGCCCGTGAACAGGAAGCGGTTGGCCCAGCTTGCGACGTGCAACACGTTTCCGTTGTACACCACGGAGTCGGAGTGCGGAGCGAGCGCGCGGCGCAGGGTCAGCGAGGGGTCGATCTCGCGGTTCTGCTCGAAGTACACGACCCGCAGCGCCGGGGCGCGCTCGACCGTGCCGGCCTGTGGTGTAAGCTGGCCGGAAACGAGTTTCAAAAGCGTCGTCTTACCGGCGCCGTTCGGACCGACGACGCCCACGCGCATGCCCGCGGTCACAGCGAAGCTCAGCTCGCTGAACAGCGCTTTCCCGTCGTAGCCGTAGGTGATGCCGTCGATGACGGCGAGCCGCTTCGTTTTGCGGTCGGACGCGGAAAAATCGATCCCGGCGGTGGAAGTGGCGGACCGCGTGCGCATTCCTTGCAACTCGCCGATCAGCGCATTCGCGTTGTCGATCCGGGCCTTGGACTTGGTTGTACGCGCCTTCGGGCCGCGGCGCAGCCACTCGGTTTCAATCCGCACCCGGTTTTCGAGCGCTTCCTGGCGCTTGCCTTCCGCGGCGAGGTACTCGTTTCTTTTCTCAAGAAATGTGCTGTACGCGCCGGAAAACAAGAGCATCCCGTCCGGGTACGCGCGGCTCAGCTCCGCGGTCTCGTTTGCGACGCCCTCCAGGAAATAGCGGTCGTGGGAGACCACAATCGACGCGAAGCTCGCGCTGCGCAGCATCTCTTCCAGCCACTCGATTCCAGCAAGGTCTAGGTGGTTGGTGGGCTCGTCCAGCAGCAGGATGTCCGGTTTCTGAATGACCGCCTCGGCAATGGCCAGCCGCTTGCGCCACCCACCCGAGTACGCTGCGGCCTCGTCGTCGAGCGAAGCGAATCCAGCCCGCCCGAACAGCTCGCGTACCCGTTGCTCCCACTCGTTTTCCGGCGCGCCCGCGCGAGCGAGCGAGGCCTCCAGCACCGAGCGCACCGTCGCCCCGGCAGCGAAGCTCGACTCCTGCGCGATATAAGTGATGCGCGCCCGTTTGCGCGTGCTCACTTCGCCCGAGTCGGGCTCAATCTCGCCCGCAAGTATCTTGAGCAGCGTCGATTTGCCGGCGCCGTTCGGGCCGATCAGCGCAATCCGGTCGCCGTCGTTGACGGTGAGCGAGATATCGCGGAAAAGTGGCTGCGCGCCGAAGCGTTTGGTGATGGATTGTGCGTTCAGTATAAGCAAAATAGTCTTTAAGTCTCAATAAAGACAACAACACCCGGAGCGCACTGCTTCAGCGCTTCGGCAACGGACGGCATACG
>CAXTVG010000373.1:0-288 GCA_964247505.1 uncultured Acidobacteriaceae bacterium | reverse complement strand
GTGGCTGCGCGCCGAAGCGTTTGGTGATGGATTGTGCGTTCAGTATAAGCAAAACAGCTCTCTAGATTTCGACATAGACAACAGTACCCGGAGCACACTGTTTCAGTGCCTCGGCAACGGACGGCATACGCGGCTTGATACTTTGCCAACGGTTTGTATCGAGCACAAGCACGCCGAGGCTGCGGCCGGCAATTTTCTGCTGGTAAGACATGCTTTGGTCCGCCGTTACCAACATTTCGAATCCGGCCTCCTCCGCTTTCCCGAGCAGGAGACCGTTCCGGATGCTGT
>CAXTVG010000372.1:0-3035 GCA_964247505.1 uncultured Acidobacteriaceae bacterium | reverse complement strand
ATATGAATGCATTCGCCCAGGCCGGCGTAGGCGTGCAGCAGTGCACCAACCGGTTGTTTCTGCGCTTCCTCGGCGTCCCGCTCACACGGGCCGTGGACTTCTGCGCGGGCATCCCGGCGCTCAACATGCTTTCCCTTTTCCGCCAGAAACGCCGGACCTGGCCCGCAAACATGCGCCGTGTGGGCGTGCTCTGCTCGCCGACCATGGGCGACACCGTGCTGTTTTCGGCGGTGCTGCTCGACCTGCGCGCGCATGTCGGGCAGGAGGTTGAAATCGTTCAGTTTTGCGGCAAAAAGAACATCCTCGCCGCGGAGCTTCTTTCCGGAGCTTCGCGCCGGGTTGTGATCGACCTAGCAAAGCCCTGGGCAGCAGCGCGGCAGATGCGCGCTGAACAACTCGATCTCCTGCTCGACTTCAGCGCCTGGCAGCGGGTCACCGCCATTCTCGCTCTGCTCAGCGGCAGTCGTTACACCGTGGGTTTCCACTCACGCGGGCAGCACCGCGCGCGCGGGTATGACAAAACCGTGGAGCATCGCGCCGACCGGCACGAGCTAGACAACTATCGCGATCTGCTCCGGGGCGCGAACATCCCCGCGTCGGCAGCGCCGCAAATCACCGTCGCGAACGTCGCCTTGCCCGAACCCTGGAGCAGCGAGGAGGACATCGTGATCCTGCATCCCTGGCCAGCAGGTGGGCCGGGCTCGATGCGCGAGTGGCCGGAAGAGCACTGGTGCGCGGTCGCGCGCGGGCTGTCACAGCCCGGCCGAGTCTTCGCCATCACAGGATCTCCCGCGGAGCAGGCGCGGTCCCAAGCCTTTGCGCGTCGCTTGCAGCAAGGAGCCGGCGTGCGCGCCCTCTCTTTCGCCGGAGGCGATGGGCTGCGGCAGTTGGTCACCCTGATGCGCAAAGCCCGACTGGCGATCTCCGTGAACACCGGCGTCATGCACCTGGCTGCCGTTGTGGGCGCGCCTACCGTATCGCTCAACGGCCCTACCGCGGAACACCGTTGGGGGCCTCGCGGCAGATGCTGCATCGGCGTTGCGCCGGCAGACGGCAGCGGCGGCTACCTCCATTTCGGATTTGAGTTCCACGCGCGCATGCCGGATGTCATGCCGCGCATTCTTCCAGAGCAAGTTCTCGAGGCTTCCCGCGCTCTTTTGTCGAACTGCGGCAGCATTGAGCAGCGCGCTCGTTACCTTTCGGGAGCCTGAACAGGCGACACAGCATCCGGGGAGGGCTATACTAGCCAGGTTGGTTATGATGCCCGAGCAGCCGTCCCCCTCATCTCGGAGTGCCTCCATTCGCCGTGCTCCTCGGGCATTCAAGTCGCACTCTTCCGTCCAGCCACCGGCCATCTCCGTGTCCATCGTCACGTATGAGACCCCGGAAGCGGAACTTCGTCCACTGCTACGCGATCTGGCGCGGAGTCGCAGCGCGGTCGGGGTCACGGTGGTCGACAATTCTCCTTCCGAGGCGCTGCGGCCCGTTGTTGAGAAGGCAGGGATTTCCTATCTGGCTGCGGGGCGGAACCTGGGCTTCGGTGGCGGCCACAACCTGGCGATGCAAAGCACACTCGAAGGCAGTGAGTATCACCTCATTTGCAATCCCGATGTCCGGCTGGGCCCGGACGTCCTCGATGCACTCGCGCGCTTTATGGACGCGTCGCCGGAAGTAGGCCTGGTGATGCCGCGCGTACTTTACCCCGACGGGCGCGAGCAGCGGCTGTGCAAACGCCTGCCTACCCCGGCGGACCTGCTTCTGCGCCGTTTCCTGGGTGCCTGGGGCAAGCGACTTTTTGGGCGCAGTGCCGATGCCTACGAGCTGCGCCATGTCAACCTGAACATCCCGCGCGAAGTGCCCAGCTTGTCCGGCTGCTTTATGTTTTTGCGCACCTCCGTGCTGCGGCAAACAGGCCTCTTCGACCCGCGCTTCTTCATGTACATGGAAGACGTGGACCTGTGCCGGCGGGTGGCCGCGGTTTCGCGCACGGTCTTTTATCCCGCAGTCAGCGTGACGCACAACTATGCCAAGGGCTCGTATAAGAACCCGCGTCTGCTGCGCTACCATCTCCAATCCGCTCTACGCTATTTCTCCAAGTGGGGCTGGTTTATGGACCCGGAAAGGCGCGCGCTCAATCGCCGGATTGCGGTGTGGGCCCCGCAGGTTCATGACGAACCCACGGCTACCGTTGCCACTTACGCGGGTACCAGGTAAGCTCCCCGGCGACCGTTGTGTCTGACTGGCCGCCCGTTTTATAAACCGGCGCTTTCCACGCTTCGTACTGCACCCACGCGTGCACCGCGAGGTCCTTGTCCGCGCCGAACCGCTTGGTCGCGTCCGCGCGAAACTCGTTTTGCGTTGTCCCGCCGGGGATGAAATCCTTGGCCGCCTTGACCCCGCGCCAGGAGACCTGCACCTGCTCTTCGGGCGACAGATGGTAGGTGAGCCAGGCGTTGCCGCCCTTGTCCTCGCGGCCGATCGCGTCGCCGAACAGCAAGCCCTTGTTCGTCGTACCCTGCCGCTGCACATTTTCCCAGACAAGGAACTGCCCGCCCGCTGAGTTGCTCACCGGCGGATCGGTGGTCGCGGCCTCGACTCGCAGGTCGAGCTTAGGCGCGCCGGGGAAGTGCGACAGGTAAAAACCGGGGCGCAGACCGGACCGCCGCGGCGCGCTGATCGGGCTCACGTCATCGTGCACCAGCGAGTCGGTGTAGACGGTGAGCCAGTCGCGCAGAAACGGGACGCGGTAGGAGAAATCGAACTGGCCGAAGCGCGCGCCCGGATCTTCGCGGGAGTTCTTTTGCGCGACCGAGATGTTCTGCACACTGAAGAACGAGCGCAGAAAGCTGTGGACGGTGATCGGGACGTGGCCCCGGCCGCCCCAGATGGCCGTGCGCTCGAAGCCGACCTCCAGGTTGCGCGTGGGCTTGAACGAGAGCTTCTCCACATGCATCCAGGGGTCGTTCGGTGCGGTGTGGCCCTTGAGGCTGCCGACGAAAAAGTCATACCGGATAGGCCCGATCACGTCCGAAAGC
>CAXTVG010000371.1:0-3035 GCA_964247505.1 uncultured Acidobacteriaceae bacterium | reverse complement strand
ACCGAGCGGGCCTCGGAGCTGCGGATGGGGCTGCCGGTGAGCATCCTGGACGCGACCGGCAAGCCGGTCGAGACGACCAAGGTCGATTTTTTGTCGCCGCAGGTGGATAACGGGCTCCAGGGCATTCTGGTGAAGGCACCGGTTTCCTCGTCAACGCGGGATAAGCTGCGGAACCAGCAATTGGTGAAGGCGCGGGTGACCTGGTCGAGCAAGCCGATGGCCACGGTACCGGTGCTCGCCGTCACCCGTTTGGGCAGCCAGGCGTTTGGGTATGTCGCGCAGAACGCGGGCGCGGGCAAGTTCATCGCCCATCAAAAGCCGATTCAGCTGGGCGACACTGTTGGCGACAACTATGCCGTTCAGGGCGGCCTCGCGCCGGGAGAAAAAGTGATTCTTTCCGGGCTGGCGATTTTGCAGGACGGCATGCCCGTCCACCCGCTCGGCTAAATGGGGCGTGAACAAGTGAAAGGACCCTTCCGTGGTTGACTTTTTTATCCGGCGTCCGGTGTTCGCCTCGGTGTGCGCCCTGCTCATTATTCTGGCCGGCGCGGTGTGCATCCCCACGCTGCCCATCGCGCAGTACCCGCAGCTCGCGCCGCCGCAGGTCACGGTCACGAGCAACTATGTCGGCGCCAACTCGCAGGTGGTTGAGTCCGCGGTGACGCGGCCGCTCGAGGAAGCCATCAACGGCGTACCGGGAATGCAGTACATCTCGTCCACCAGCGCGAGCGACGGCACCAGCGCCATTACCACGACTTTCCAGACCGGCTACGACCTCGATATCGCCGCGGTGGACGTGCAGAATCGCGTGTCTTCCGCCACGGGCCAGCTGCCGGCGGAGGTGAACCAGAGCGGCATCACGATCAACAAGGCGAACTCGAACTTTGTGTTCGCCGCGGGCGTGTTCTCGCCGGACGGCCGCTATGACAGCCTGTTTATTTCGAACTACATCGACGTGTACGTCAAGGACGCGCTCAAGCGCATCTCCGGCGTCGGCGACGTTACGATTTTCGGCGAGCGCAAATATGCCATGCGCGTCTGGGTGGACCCGCCGAAGCTGGCCGCGCGCAACCTGACCGCGACCGACGTGATCAGCGCGATCCAGGAGCAGAACGTCGAGGTGCCGGCGGGTCAGCTGGGGCAGCCGCCGAATGACTCGAAGCAGTCCTTTCAGATTACGGTGAACGCGATCGGACGCCTGAGCACGCCGCAGCAGTTCGACGACATCGTGGTCAAGAACACGCCCAACGGCATTGTGCGGTTGTCCGACGTGGGCCACGCGGAGCTGGGCGCGGAAACCTACGCCTCCGACCTGAAGTTTTCGGGGATTCCGGCGATCGGCTTCGGCGTGCAACAGCTGTCGAACGCGAACGCGCTCGAGGTGGATAAGCAGGGCAAGGCGGTGCTCGCGGAGCTGGCCAAGAGCTTCCCGCCGGGGCTCAAGTACGTGGTCGCCTTCGACACGACAACGGTGGTCGCTCAGGGCATCCACGACGTAGTGCAGACGCTGGCGGAAGCTATCGTCATCGTGATCGCGGTGATCTTCTTCTTCCTGCAGGACTGGCGCGCGGTGATTATCCCGGCGGTCACGATCCCGGTTTCGCTGGTCGGCACGTTTGCGTTTCTCAAAATTTTCGGCTTCTCCATCAACACCCTGACGCTGTTCGGCATTACGCTCGCCACCGGCCTGGTGGTCGACGACGCGATCGTCGTCATCGAGAACGTGCAGCGCCATATCACCGAAGGCATCGCCGACGCGCACGAGGCAACCTCGATCGCGATGAGCGAAGTGACAAGCGCCGTGGTCGCGACCTCGCTGGTGCTGATCTCGGTATTTATCCCGGTATCGTTCTTCCCAGGCACCACGGGGCTTTTGTATAAGCAGTTCTCGCTGACCATCGCGTTTTCAATCGCGATTTCCGCGTTCAACGCGCTGACGCTTTCGCCCGCGCTGGCCGCGCTGCTGCTGCGCAAGGAAGAGCACAAGCGCGGCATTCTGGGAGCCATCGATACGGGCATCCGCAAGACCAGCCGCGGCTATGCGCGGGTCATCACGGGCGTGGTCCGCTGGCGCTGGGTAATGCTGCTGCTGTTTATCGCGGGCCTGGTCGCGACCGTGCTGGTGTACCGAGCCGTGCCCACCGCGTTTGTGCCGCAGGAAGATCAGGGCTATCTGATCATCCAGGTGCAGGCACCGCAGGGAGCGTCGCTCTCTTATACCGAGTCGGTGCAGGACCGTCTGGCGCAGGTGCTCTCGCACGACCACGACATCTTCGGGACCTTTTCCGTGTCGGGGTTCTCCTTCAGCGGCAATGCCTCAAACTATGGGCTGACGTTTGTGCCGCTGCAGCCGATTACGCAGCGCACCGGTCCGGGCGACTCTGCGGCGGCCATTCTGGCCCGCATTCGACCGCAGTGCTTGATGATCCCCGGCGCGCTGGTGATCCCGTTCGAGCCGCCGGCGATCTCGGGCATCGGCTCGTTCGGCGGCTTCCAGTTTGAGCTGCAGGACCTGGGCCGCAACACGCTCCAGGACATCGACCGCGTGGCCCACACCATCGTGGCGAAGGGCAATGCGAGCGGGCAACTGGTAGGCCTGTTTACCGCTTTCCGTTCGAACGACCCGCAAATTCTGGTTTCGATCGACCGCGAAAAAGCCAAGTCGCTGGGCGTTCCTTTCTCCGAAATCTCAAACGCACTGAGCACCTACATGGGCTCGGTGTACATCAACAACTTCGACTTCAACAACCGCTCCTATCGCGTGTATGCGCAAGCCGACCAGCAGTTCCGGCGCACCGCGGCCGATATTCGGCAGTTCTACGTGCGTTCGGCGACGGGGCAGCTGATTCCCTTGCAGAACTTCGCGACGCTCGAGCAGACCTCGGCGCCGTCGGTCATCACCCACTACAACCTGTTCCGCTCGGCGGAGATCGACGGCTCGGCCGCGCCGGGGTTGAGCTCGAGCCAGGGCCTGGAGGCGATGCAGAACATCGCGCAGCAGAACATGATGCAGGGCATGAGCTACAGCTGGACCG
>CAXTVG010000370.1:0-3037 GCA_964247505.1 uncultured Acidobacteriaceae bacterium | reverse complement strand
CCCGGGCAGCGCAAGCAGCAGCTCTGCTCCTAAATCGTCGAGCGTGGCCTGCTCGCGCTGACCGGCCAGCAGGTACCAGGCTTCCGGCGCGTCGCGGTGCAGCTCCGCGGCGGCGCTGCGGTTGGTGAGCCGCCGGATCGCGGAGGAGCTGACCGGCAGCGCGGGCGCGTTGATTGGAATGCCGCCAACCGCTTCGACGACGCGGAACTCCTGGCCTTCGCGCAGCAGCATGGAAATGCGGCTCACGTGCAGGGTGTCCGCGACGCAGCGCGAAACGGTCCGGAGCAGCGGCCCGCTCTCGGTATAGCGCCGCACCTCGGCGGCCAGGTCGCTCAGCACGCGCTCTGAGTCGTAGGCTTCGCGGAAAAATTTGCGATCGAGCGCGGTCATCAGGCGCTTGCCGACCAGCACGCGCACCAAAAGACTAAGCCCCAGCAGTACGGACAGGTGAGCCAGCTGACTGCGCGAAATCTGCTGCTGCGTAAAGAGCGGCACAAGCGCGTACCAGGCCACGCCCGCGCCGAGCACGGCCATGACGCCGGCCACCGTGGCCCGCGCCAGCGCGTAGCGCGTGCCCTGGCGCAGAAGGACGCGCACGTCCATGGCGCGCTGCACCAGCACGACGTAGGCCAGGGTAAGCGGGGCGAAGAGAAACAGCGCTGCGCCGAGATAGCCTACCCATACATGGTTGGGCGCTTGCAGCGCATAGCCGAGGGCGGGCAGCAGCACGAAGACGGAAAGCAGCGCGAGCAGCCCAATGCCCGTACCCAGGAGCAGAACCCGCAAACGGCGGCGCGCATCTGCGGTAGAGGCGGACTGGGCTTTCTCGAACAGCAGGGCGAAGTACAAGGCGACGCACAGGAGGCTGAGCGCGTTTCCCGCGTGATTCGCCAGGCTCGCCGCGCGCAGAAAGGCCGGAGGGGCGCTGGGGAGGTAGAGCTGGCCAAGAAAGTGCAGCGTGACGGCAAGCCCACAGAAGAGAACCGGGCCCGCGACGGCCCACTTGAGCCAGGGCAGCTTGCGGTCGAAGCGCGAGCGTTCCGGGAACAACACGGCGAACAGCAGCAGCGCGGGCGGCCCCAGCGCCTGGATAACCGAGTGGTACAGAACGCGAAAGAAGAGCCAGCCCCCCGCGCTCAGGCCAACTGTGTTGGACATCACGGATTCTGGAAACAGCAGCAGCGCCAGCAGCAGCCACGCGTTGGGTTCGTCGGCTTTGACGAAGACGACCCAGTAGCCAATCAGCATGCAAAGAAGCGGCATGCAGTCGAACAGGAGCGCTTGCTGCAGAGTTTCGCCGAGCCCGACGGGATCGCCCGGGCCGGGCCGCCTTGGCGCGAAGATCATAGCCGCGCTGCCGGCGGAGCCGTTCGGGCGCCGGTACCCAACCAGGAGCTGATCGCCCGGCGCGGCCTGGTTGACAATCCCGTACCACTGCGCATACCCGGTGTAGGGGGCGCCGTTGAGGGAGTCGACCGTTGCGCCCGCCGGGAGCCCCGCGCGGACTGCTTCCGGTTCCAACTCCGTGCTCTTGCGGGTGTCGGGATCCAGGCGAAACGGGCGGTGGGCGAACTGGTCTGGATGCAGCCCCGTCCGGAAGCGGTCGCGCGCGTCGCCGAACCAGTGCGGCAACCCGGCCAGGACGACGAGCGCGAGCAGGAAGCGCAGCAGCGTGGCGTGGCGGGAGTGCTTCATCGGTTGGCGATACCCATGCTAAACCGTCTCAATCTTCCCGCAGCGCCTGCATCTGGGTGAATCGAAGCGGGTGCCCCAGGTCTCGCGTTTGAGACTTGGGTTCTCGGGAGCGCAAGCTCACGACCGCACTGAAAACTACACACTATCGGGAAAGCGGTTCTAAGCCGGATTCAGTCTTCCCGCAGCGCTTGCATCGGCTCAATGGACGCCGCCCGCCACGCCGGCACGAGCGCGGCCACGAGGCCCACCGGCAGCGACACGAGCACCACGCCCGCATAGGTCCAGCCGTCGAGCGGGGGTACCTGATACAGGAAGCCGCGCACTAGGTGACCCAGCAGCGCCGAAAGCGCTAGCCCTAATGCCAGCCCCGTCGCGATCAGCACCCCGCCCTGGCGCAGAACCATGCGCGCCATGCTTTCGCGCGTCGCGCCCAGCGCCATGCGGATGCCGATCTCGTGCCGCCGATAGCCGACCAGCTGCGCCAGAATGCCGTACAGGCCGGTCGCGACCATCAGCACCGCTAGACCGGCGAAGGCGGCGGTGAGCCACAGGCTGAGCCGCTGCGGGAACAGCGTCTTGTCCACGACCTGGCGCATGGTCGAGAACTCGCTCAAGGCAAACCCCGGAGCGGCCTCATGGAAGGCGGCTCGCATTTCGCTCGCGACCGGCACATCGCCCCGCGTCTTGACAACCATCGTCACGACTGTCTTGAGCAGCGCCTGGTAGAACAGCGAAGTCACCGGCACCTGTTGGTACGGGATCATCAGCAAAGGATCGACTGCGCCGCCGACGTCGTTCTCCGCGTTGTCCGCGAGCACGCCCACGATAGTGTATGGACGGAGCATCCCGCTCTCCTTGCCCAGGTCAAGCTCGTGCCCGAGCGGGTCCGTGCCGTGGAAGTACTTTTTCGCAAGCGCCTGGTTGATCACGACCACATACGGAGCCGCGGCGGTGTCGCCCTCGCCGATAGCCCGCCCGCGCAGGAGCCGGATACCCATGGTTTGGGTGTAGCCGCTGCTCACTGCGGAGATCTGCGCGCCGCGCCCGGCGGGGTCTTTCGGCTGGTGGAGAATGTCAAAGCTTGTGCCGACGTGCATGCCAGAAAGTGGCGGCTCGGTCATGAGCGCCGCGTCCTCCACGCCCGGTTCCGTACGCATACGCGCCAGCGCCGGTGCGTACGCCGTATCGGCCACCGAAGCCGCGGGCGGCCCCGTGTTCGCGGAAACCTGCATCGCCGAGAAGCCGGCCGAGTCGCCCGGCATCGCGCTGAAGCTGGTCACGCGCGCAACGTCAAAGCCGAGCGGCACGCGCTGCAGGTTCCAAAGCGTGTGGAACAGGAGGC
>CAXTVG010000369.1:0-3056 GCA_964247505.1 uncultured Acidobacteriaceae bacterium | reverse complement strand
ACCCTCGAGTCCCTGGCCCAGGCCTCGCCCCCACGCACCCAGATCTTCTACGAAGCCCCCCATCGCATCCTCGACTCCCTCGCCGACATCCACGCGGTCTTCCACGAACGCGCCAACCTAGCCCTCGCCCGCGAGCTCACCAAGCTCCACGAAGAGTTTCTCCGCGGCACCGCCTCCGAAATCCGCGAGGCCCTAGCCGCCCGCGACCGCGTCCGCGGCGAAATGGTCCTGCTCCTCGAAATCACCCCGGGGGTCCCAGCGCCCGCAGCCGCCCAGACTTTAGCCCAGCGCGTAGCCGAACTCCAATCCACTGAAAACCTCGACGAAAAGTCGGCCCTCAAACGCGCCGCCCGCGAACGCGGACTGGGTAAAAGCGAAGCCTACCGCGAACTCCAACGCGAGCGCGCCGCCAAGCGCCCGCAATAAAGCATCCTCCTTTCCTGGACGGCTCCATGCCGTTGGCATATAGTCTAGGCGATGCACACGATCGTGGAGGTTCCCAGCTATCTCAAAGCAGCAGAAAAGCTACTCACAGAACGGGAGCAAGACGCGATCGTGGAAGCCCTTGCCGCTAATCCCCAGGCGGGAGACGTCATTCCAGGTACAAGCGGATGCCGCAAATTGCGCTTCGGAAAACAAGGTCTTGGCAAGCGGGGCGGTGTGCGCCTGATCTATCTGTATGGAGGCCCGAACTTCCCGGTATTTCTCCTCACCGTTTATGCGAAGAACGAGAAAGGCAATCTGAGCAAGTCCGAGCAAAACGCGCTTGGTAAGGCAGCATCGCGCATTTTCGATCTCTATGGAGGGAACAGATGAGTCAGATTTTTGAAGACCTCATGCAAGGTCTCGGTGAAGTTGAGCAGTACATAAAAGGGGAGCGGCGCGGCTTCAAAACGCACGTGCCGTCCTCAGTGGATGTAAAAGCACTGCGGGCAAAGCTTGGCATGTCGCAGGGAGAGTTCGCTGGCACGTTCGGGTTTTCCGTCGATGCCGTGCGCCACTGGGAGGCGCGCCGCCGCACCCCGGAGGCATCCGCGCGGGCCTTCCTCAAGGTAATCGCAGCCAATCCGCAGATAGTCATCGCCGCCCTCGCCGCCGCACCCGAAGCTGTGCTGGACGTCCAACCTGGCAGCTCCGAAGAGCAGGCAAGGACCTAACTCACCTCGCCCGGCGTCCCCGGCCCCACCGGCTGCTCCCACGCGGGCACCGGCCGCTCGGCTTCGGGCAGGTTGCGCCCCTTCACCCGGTCGTACCAGTACTCATCGCTCACCGCGCCCATCGCCTCGTTATATAGCGAAATCCCCCCGACGGCCTGCCGCAGCTCCTCGTTAAACCGGTGCAGCTGCTTCAGGTCCTCCGCCGTCGCCGCCCGCTCGCCCTTTGCCGTCTTGATGAACTTCTGGTAGCCCCGGTCCAGAATGTGCGCGATCTCCCCGTTCAACAGCAGCCCGCCCCGCACCACCGTCGCCGGCCCGCTCTTGCCCGGCGCGATCACCGCCACGCAGCCGTACTTCGCGATCCGCACCGACCCCGGCACGCTTGCGACCGCGCCCGCCGCGGAAACATCGAACTTATAGCCGCGCAGCGCAGCCAACGACTCCTCGAAACTAGGCAGCTTGGTATTGCTCTTCTGCATGGGTGCTCACTTTCCGCGCTCAACGTTACACTTGAAGACTCGCACACGCTCCGGCTCCGAAGCAACGCAGCCCGCTCCAGGAAGGAACAGATGGCTATCGGCACCCTCCCTATCCGCGAAACTGAACGCAGCACCGGCCTGCTCGGCACACTGCCCCACGCGCGCGCCGGGAACACCCCGCTCCTCCGCATGGGCAAGCTCACCGCCCACCTGCCCGGCGTTCAAATCCTGGGCAAGGCCGAGTGGACCAACCCGGGCGGCAGCGTCAAAGACCGCGCCGCCACCGCCATTGTCAAAGCCGCGCAGGCCCAAGGCCGTATCCTCCCCGGCTCAGGCGAGCACCTCCTCGACGCCACCTCCGGCAATACCGGCATCGCCTACGCCATGCTGGGCGCGGCCATGGGCTTCCCCGTCACCCTCTGCATGCCCACCAACGTTTCCCCTGAGCGCAAGCACATCCTCGCCGCTTACGGAGCAAACGTAGTCTGGACCGACCCCGCCGACGGGTCGGATGGCGCCATTCGCAAAGCGCGCGAGCTCGCCGCCGCAGAGCCGGAGAAATACTTCTACGCCGACCAGTACGGCAACGAAAACAACTGGCGCGCGCACTATGAGACCACTGCCAACGAGATCTGGGCCCAAACCGGGGGCCGCCTCACCCACTTCGTCGCCGGCCTCGGCACCTCCGGCACGTTCATGGGCACCACCCGCCGCCTTCGCGAACTCAACCCGGGCGTCCAGTGCATCTCCATGCAGCCCGATTC
The DNA here is from genome assembly GCA_964247505.1 of uncultured Acidobacteriaceae bacterium. Classification (GTDB taxonomy): domain Bacteria; phylum Acidobacteriota; class Terriglobia; order Terriglobales; family Acidobacteriaceae; genus EB88. Next base: position 656 of record CAXTVG010000369.1, on the reverse strand, counting down.
GCCCTTCAACGGCCTCGAGGGCCTGAAGCACATGGCCACCGCTATCGTCCCCCGCATCTACGATCCCGCGCTCGCCGACCGCAACCTCGAAATGGAAACCGAGCGAGCCCACGCCATGGCCCGCCGCCTCGCTCGCGAAGAAGGTCTGCTGGTCGGCGTCTCAGCCGCCGGCAACATCGCCGCCTCTCTCCAAATCGCCGAAGAACAAGCCGGGCGCGAAGCCGTCATCGTGACCATCCTTTGCGACTCCGCCGACAAATACCTAAGCGAACGCTTTTGGGAGGAATAGTGAAACTTACCCAGCTCGTCCACAACACCCTCCGCGCCCACGGCGAAGAAACCTACCCCCACGAGTGCTGCGGCGTCCTCCTCGGCCACGCAAACCCGGAAGGCAACCGCGTCGAGGCCGCCGTGCGCGCCGGAAACACCCGCACCGACTCCGCCCATAACCGCTACACGATCGACCCCGCAGAGCTCATTCGCATCCAGCGCGAAGCCCGCAAGCAGGGCTGGGACATCGTCGGCTTCTACCACTCCCACGACCCTGGGTACAAGGCCGACTACCTGCGCAAGGTGCTGCGCCAGGTGCTGCGACTGCAGACCCAGGCGAACCGCGACCCCGCAAGCAACATGCCGCACGCGGCGGGAAGCTGAGC
>CAXTVG010000368.1:0-3058 GCA_964247505.1 uncultured Acidobacteriaceae bacterium | reverse complement strand
ACCATCAACGAGTTGCAGGGGATGGGGCAGAAGGCGTACACGCGCCACCTGCGGGTCGCGGGCAACGTGCAGCCGGGCTCCATCGGCCACCACGGCGCGGGCGCGAAGTTTGTGCTGGTCGAGAACGATAAGCGCTTGCCGGTGGACTATGACGGCGAGGAGCCCCCGCCCGATACCTTCAAGGACAACGCCCAGGCGCTTGCCATCGGCATGTACGGCCGCGACGGAGTGTTTCACGCAACCGAGCTGCAGGCTAAGTGTGCTTCAAAGTACGCGCCCGCCCCGAACAGCAAACCCGCCGGTACTCCGCAGTCCACCGCTGCCCTCGCGCGGTAACGGCCTGCTAGGCTAGCTCGAATGCCTTACCTTTACATCGATAAGCTCTTCAACGAGCTGCGCGACGAGCTGCTGTCGGCCATGCACGCGGCGGCGGAGCGCGAGATACGCACGGGGCAGAAGGTGGATGTGAACCGGCTGTACCGGGCGTTTACGCGGGCCGCCGTGGGAAAAATGGCCAACCCGGTGCGGGTCTCGGACAGATGCCTGGAGGCCGGGCCGCCGCGGGCGAACAAGGGCGTGGGGCGCGGGGAGTGATCGAGGTGCGGGACGTTTCGCACCTGTACGCAGGCACCCCGGTGCTGCGGCATGTCGATGCGGAGTTGCGAGCGGGCTCGTGCGCTTTGCTGCTGGGGGAGAACGGCGCGGGCAAGTCGACCCTGCTGCGGATACTCGCCGGGCTGCTGCGGCCTTCATTTGGTGAGGTGCGCGCCTGGGGCCAGCCAACCGAGGATGCGCGCGCGCGGATCGGCTACATGAGCCACGCGCCCATGCTGTACGAAGCGTTCACGGGCGCGGAAAACCTGCGTTACTTCGCGGCGCTTTACGGAGCGGGAACCCTCGAGCCTGAGGACGCGCTCGCGTCGGTGGGGCTTAACCCGCGCCTGCCCCAGCCGGTGCGGGCCTACTCGCAAGGCATGCGGCAAAGGGTTTCGCTTGCGCGGGTGCTGCTTGCGCGGCCCGATCTACTGCTGCTTGACGAGCCCTTCTCCAACATGGACGCGGCGAGCGCGCAGGCAATGCTCCGGCTGCTGGGGCAGGAGAGGGACCGGGGCGCGGCGGTAGTGCTGACGACCCACCAGCGTGCCCTGGCTGAGCCCGTGGCGGACGAGGTGCTGGTGCTGGAAGGCGGCGAGCTGCGCCGGGAGGGTGCGTGAAAACGAATGCGGCGCGGCTGCTGGACTCGCTCGGGATTGCGTACGAACTCCTGAGCTACGATGTGAACCCGGAAGACCTGACCGCCCCAAGCGTCGCGCGTAAGCTGGGGCTCCCGGTAGAGCAGGTTTGGAAAACCCTGGTGTGTGCGCTTGCTCCGGGCGGGGGGCACTGCTTCGCGGTGCTCGCCGGGGATGGCGAGCTGGACCTGAAAAAGCTCGCCGCGGCGACCGGGGCGCGCTCGGCCGCACTTACGCCGCTGCGTGAGGTGCAATCGCTGACCGGCTACATCAGAGGCGGGGTCACAGTGCTTGACGCCAAAAAACCGTTCCCCGCGTTTGCCGACGAGACGATCGAGCTCCATGAGCGCATCAGCGTGTCGGCCGGGCAGCGCGGGTTGCAGCTGCTGCTCGCGCCGGCGGATTATCTGCGGGCGACCGCTGCACGACTGGCCGACCTGTCGGCGCGCGCGTGAGCCGCTACTGGCGGGCTGTGGGCGTGCAGCTCGGGAAGGATCTGCGGCTCGAGTGGCGCTCAAAAGACGCGCTGAACGCGATGCTGTTCCTCGCGTTGCTGGTAGTGGTGTTATTTTCGCTCGCGTTCGACCCCACGCGGGCGGTTTCCCGGCAGATCGCGGGCGGGATTGTGTCCGTGGCGATCCTGTTTGCCGCGACCGGGGCGCTCAACCAGGCTTGGGCGCGGGAGCTCGCGGGGGGCGTGCTGGATGCGCAGCGCATGAGCCCGGCACCTCCTTCGGCACTCCTGGTGGGCAAGGCGTTGGCGAACTTTCTGTTCGTTTCGGCGGTGGAACTCCTGCTCGCGCCCTTATTCGCGGTGTTTTACAACTTGAACATCAAGGGCGAGCCCGCGGTGCTGCTCCTGATCGTGCCGCTGGGCACCTGGGCGCTGGTGGCGAATGGTGTATTTTTCGCGGCGCTGAGCCTGCGGACGCGCTCGCGGGAGCTGCTGCTGCCGCTGCTCCTATTTCCGATCTTTATTCCGGCGCTGGTGGCTATGACTTCAGGCGCATCCGCGGTGTTTACCGGCGAGAGCGATCCATGGCTATGGGTCAAGCTGCTGGCGGGCTACGACGTGGTGTTTACGACGGCAGCGGTGCTCCTGTTCGGATTGGTGGTCGACGCAGAAGGCTAGCTGGGGTTACTCGAATTCTGCTGCGCGTGGGCGTGCGAATGGAGCAGCGTCGAAGCCGAGGCAATGACCAGCCATGCGCCGATGATAATAGCCGCCAAGGTAAGGACCAGGCGCGCGCCTTTACGATCTCCCGGGTGCACCTGTTTATTAAAGTGGCGTCCGATGGCGAGCTGACCCGCGATGCCGACGAAGAAGATAATCGCCCCAATAATCAGGATAAAAGTCGCCATGCTTCTGTAGCCTCCTTGATGTGGATTGCCCTATGGGATGCAGGCCGGGCCGATGCGGCCATTTACACTGATTTTGCGGGGTGAGAATGAAGCTTTGGGGGAGTGTGTGGCTGCTGGGGGCGCTCGCGGTGCTCGGCTTTGGGCTGCATGTGGCTTTCGCCGTGCCCGCCGATGCCGCGCAGGGCGACCTGAGCCGGATTTTCTACTATCACTTCCCTGCCTGGATCGGCACTTCGGTGTTTTTCGCGCTCAATCTGCTGTGCTCGGTCGTGTACCTGTTTTTGCGCCATCGCAACCCGGAACGCGCCGTGCGGGCCGATGCGCTAGCGGCCGCCGCGGCAGAGATGGGCGTGGTGTTCTGTACCGTAGGCTTGGTGAGCGGATCGCTGTGGGGGCGGGCGGCCTGGGGGATCTGGTGGACCTGGGATGAGCGGCTTACCTCCACGCTGATCCTGTGGCTGATC
>CAXTVG010000367.1:887-3062 GCA_964247505.1 uncultured Acidobacteriaceae bacterium | reverse complement strand
CGCTCGCGTGATCGTTAGCGAGGGCCTTACGGTTTGCAGCGTCTCGGCACTCGACTCCTTTCGTGACCTCGAAGCAGTACTCAACCTAAGTCTGCGCTGCGGACGGGGGCGCGAGTTGAGCCTTCCTGGCCACCACGTCTCTCTCGTGCTCGACTCGATTCCATCAGAGTTGCCCGCCTTTCGACCAGCCCCCAGATTCATCAACTAGCGACGCCCGCGGAGTCGAGACGCTTTCCAAGTAGCGCATTCACTCATGCTTCGTGTCACCATACCTCGCAACTGCGCGAACTGGCAACCGCTCCCACACCCTTCCCACCGGCTCGAGGACTGACTGGCAACAGGAAACCCGCGCCCAACCGCTCCATCAGCTTCTCAAGGAGACTCGCCATGCGTGGAACAACACTGAGCTTTTGGAACAGGTACAACAAGCAGCAGACGGCGCTGGCTAAGGCCTGCATGCCGCGTACTGCGGCAGGCCACGCGCTCTTCATGGTGCCGACACATAAAGGATCACAACCGCCGGCGCAGACAACGAGCCGCGCGTAGAGGCGTTTCCCGGTGAGATGGGCGCAGGCACCGCAGCATCACCCAGCCCCGCAAAGCCGCCGTTCGGCTTCGTCCTTCGAGGAGGAGGCGAGAACGTAAGACTCGCCACAATTCCTGCGCCGCGTCGATCTCCGCTGCGTTACACACCACGCCCCTGTTGTTGAGGGGGAGATCCGGGTTTGCCGTACTCCCCACTCAGCATTGACGGTCCATGCCTCTCTCCTACAGCGCCGGGCCAATACAACATCTCTTCTGACCACCACGCGTTCATGCCAATTCGATCAACATACAGCCGGGTGATGCACAGCGATGTGCGCCCAGGGAGACTCGCCATGTCTAGCAATCACGCTCTCGCCTTCGCTCCGTTCGGCAGTGTCACTGCCACCACCATGTTCGCCGCAGATACGCTTCAAGACGTCGGCCGTCACTCATCTATCTGGCAGATCGTTGCAGACTTCCTCAGTGCTTCGGTAGGCTTAGCCGAACGTATCGCCGAGGGTCCTGGAGGAGTTCTTCTGCTGGTCGGCATCCCCGGAAAGCCGGGAACCGGAGCCTTTTATCTCTATCAGCAGACGTCACGCACCTTCTTCTCGCTCGACTTTCAAGCGCAGGATACGTTCAGTTCCAGTTGCTTCGACCATGTCGTCCAGCTCTACTCTCTGGACAGACTGATCTCATCCGATGAGACCGGAGAAACGCCAGTCCGTGGGCGCCACCAGCGTTCGGTGCGTCACTGGTATCGCAGCCAAGTAGCCAATAAACCGGCCGCCGCGCCTCATCTCCACGTACACGCAGCGTCTCGTTCAGGTATCCGCGCGTAAAGCCCCATGATTGCTGCAATCCAGTGTTGCCCTAGCGCTCCGTGAGACGGGTTTCTGCCTGTCTCACCGGGCGCGGCGCTGCGGGCAGCATGACCATACCGTCGGTTTTTGACAGCCATGCAGTTTTGCAACCTGAAAGGATGATCACAATGATCTTGCTGGCGATGGATTCAGCAACCCCTGAGAGCGGCTTAAACACCGCGGCGCACTCTTGCGATGACCCCTTTTGCATGGAGCAGCCCCCCGCCCTTCGGTGGGTTGCACTGTACCGAGTAAGGCAAGTCTGGGGCGGCCCGGAGGAAGGTGGCTGGTGGTACGACCAGGGTGATTTGATCCTAGAGCGTGATTACTACCCGGTCCCCGGCATCATCCCGCAATGCTTTGAGCACCACTGTGAGGCGCTTGCTGCGCAGACCCGCATGGATACGGTTGCTGGACAACTTAACGCGGGACGTCGCTCGTACCAGTCGCAATACCGAGCCGAGATTCATTGCGACACGCTCCCCGACTTTTATCCGGCGGAGCTCCCTCGCTGGGAGTGAACTTGACTCCACCCCCTAAAGGGTCGTCCGAGAGGAAGGTATGCTGGGCATGGTACGCCGTTCTCTTAAGCATGGACAAATATGCAAGCCGTAGGTTCCTGCTTCACTGCGGCAAGTTTCGTTCCGGCGTTTGCCGGACCAGCGCTTTCCGCTCCACAGTCTGACGCCGAGGAACTCCCGGCCAAATTTCTTAAATTGATCGCGGCATTTCTATCGCGGTCGTGGCGGCTGCCGCAGACGTGGCAAGCCCACCGGCGTTCGTCGAG
>CAXTVG010000367.1:0-877 GCA_964247505.1 uncultured Acidobacteriaceae bacterium | reverse complement strand
ATCGGCATACTTCCAGCCACAGCAGGAGCAGAACTTGCTCGACGGAAACCAGCGGTTGGCGACCACGATCTCGGCTCCGTAAAGCTTGGCCTTGTACTCCAACTGGCGTCTGAACTCGGCGAAGCCGAGGTCGCCGATGGCACGCGAGAGCCGCCGGTTCGCCATCATGCCACGCACGTTCAAGTCTTCGATCCCGATCAGGGTGAAACTCTTCGCAAGCATCGTCGTGAGCTTGTGCAGGCAGTCCTTGCGGACATTGGCGAGGCGGGCATGGAACCGAGCCAAGATCATTGCGGCCTTGCTGCGGTTCACTGAGCCCTTCTGCTTCCGGCTGTGCCAGCGGCTGAGCCGCTGGAGCTTCTTTAACTGCCGCCTGAGCGCCTTCGGCCCCTCTATCACGCTTCCGTCACTCAGGGTTGCGAGCGCCTTGATGCCGAGGTCCACGCCGACTGCCGCTTGGGTTTCGCGGACGGTGGGTGTGTCTTTCATCTCGACTTGGAGGCTTACGAACCAGCGGTCAGCCGTGCGGCTGACCGTGGCAGAGAGGATGCGTCCCTCAAAGCGGAGCGCCTCGCGCATCCGTATCCAGCCGATGATTGGAAGCTTGACGCGCTTGCCTTTCACTTCCACGGCGTGAGCAGTGCTGTTCACCGGGCCGTTGTCGGCTCGGAAGGCGTCTGGGGAGCGGCCCTTCTTCTTGAAGCGCGGATACTTCCCTTGCTTCGCGAAGAACTTCTTAAACGCGGTCCCGGCGTTTTTCACCGCCTGCTGCGGGGCGCACTTCGTGACCTCAAGCATCCACGGGTATTGGGCAGCTTTGACCGCATTCAGTCCGCGTCGCAGCGCGGCTTCACGCGGCTTCAGGCCTGCCTTGTAC
>CAXTVG010000366.1:0-3066 GCA_964247505.1 uncultured Acidobacteriaceae bacterium | reverse complement strand
GTGAGCAACTTCACCGCCGGGGCTACGGGCACTGGCCTGACCGGATTGTTGCTGAACACTGCGGACGCGGGCGGCACAGTAGGCAGCGGCGTTCAGGCCAACAACTACCTGAACGGGCCTAACAACCCCAGCATCGCAAACGGGATCCGCACCCAGCGCGGTTCGGGAACGTTCGATCAAGGAGCGCCACGGTCGACGGAGTTCCAGCTCAAGCTGGAGTTTTAGGGCTAGCAGCAACTATGCAGTACGCGGGGAGGGGCTTCGGCTCCTCCCTTTTTGCGTCGGTAAACCCATGAAGGTGGCATCCGATAGACTGGCTTTCTTGTGAGGTTTGCTTATGCTCCTTCTGCTTGGTTTTCTTTTCTTTGCTCGCCCTGCTCTCGATTCTTCGCTTGCCGGCAATTGGGTGACGCCGGATAGGTCGGTGGTGGAGGTGCTTCCCTGCTCTGACGGGGCCTTGTGCGCGCGGCTCCTTTCGCTGGGGCGCTCGGACGCGCCGAAGACGGATTTGAACAATCCGGACGCAGCGATGCGGACGCGGGCGCTTTGTGGGCTTACGATTGGGACCGGGTTTATGCCGGATGGGGCGGACAAGGCCAAGGACGGGAAGATTTATGATCCGGAGTCGGGCAAAACCTACTCGGGGCAGATGCAGGGGCAGGGAGATACCTTAAAACTGCGCGGGTATGTGGGAACGCCGCTGTTTGGACGGACGGAAACGTGGCATCGAGCCAATGGAGTTCCAGTGGCTTGCCATTGAGCAGCTGGCTCAGTCGAAGTTCGGCAAGTGAATGCTGACCTCGAGCTGCACGGCCGGCTGCAGATCCATTGTTTCACTGGCCGGCGCTTCGGACCGAACGTGTACACATATGTGTATAATGCAAAGTGCGGTGCGACGTGTGGAACTGGAGTTCGAGTGGAACGAAGAAAAGGCCAGGGCCAACCTTGCCAAACATCGAGTCTCGTTCCTGACTGCTGCCGAGGTATTTGCCAACGAGATCCTGGAGCGGATCGACGACCGGGAAGACTATGGCGAGATTCGGCTCATCGCGCTTGGCAGAGTCGAAGCAGAGGTGTACCGGGTGGTATTCACGCGGAGGGGCGGAAATCTTATCCGGATTATCAGCGCCCAGAAAGCGAGCAGAGATGAACGAGAAATCTTCTATCGTCAGACACTCCCTTAGGGAGGTCATAGCTATGCGGGAACGGGGGGAGGACCAAACCAGCCGCGACGCGCCCGAGGCTGAATCGTTAGGCGCGGAGTTCTGGAGCAGCGCCCGTGTAGTGATGCCGGGCGGGAAGACGTCTGTGCACCTTCGCCTGGACACGGACGTGGTGGAGTGGTTCAAGCGCAACGGAAAGGGGCACCTGACACGCATGAATGCCGTGCTCAGGGCCTATGTCGAAGCTCAGAAACATCCCCGGACTTGAGCCGGGAGCTTTTCGACCCGGCTCCGCTGCTCCGGCGAGACGGTGAACGCCCAAAAGATGACGCGCTTGCTACAGCTTGGAGGAACGCTGGACTTCGCGGACGCCGGGGATGCGCCGGAGGCCTCCCTGGAGACCTTCGAGGTGGCGGAGGTCCTTGGCGTCGAGGGTGAGGTCGATCAGGAAGCCGTCGTTGGGGCCGGGGCGGGTGTCCATGGAGCGGATGTTGGTGTTTTCCTCGCTGGCGGTGGCGGTGATGTCCTTGAGCATGCCGGGGCGGTCGTCGCAGAGGACGGTGAGCTTGACGGGGTAAGTGGCGCGGCGTGCGCCCGCGGGCGCGGCGGATTTGTCGGCGGCCCATTCGACCGAGATGCGCCGGGCGGGCGCAGACAGTAGGTGTTGGGCGTTGGGGGCAGCCCGGCCGGGGCCAGCGCCGCCCTTGCCGCGGGTGACGTAGCCGAGGATTTCCTCGCCGCGGATGGGGTTGCAACAGCGCGCGCGGTAGACGAGGAGTTCGTTCGAGCCCTCGACTTCGAGGGTTTCGGACGCCGCGCTCGCGTGGACCTGAAGCCGTTTCGCGTCTTCGGCGCCGGTGGGCAGGTCGGGCTCGCCGGGCGTGGCTTGGCTGTGCAGGATGCCGGGGGCGAGCCGGTTCAAGACCTGGCGGGCGGAGTATTTGCCGAAGCCGACGGCGGCCATCATGTCATTGGGCGTCGAGAGCGAGTAGCCGGCGGCGAGCTGGGCGAAGTCGGATTCCTCGAACTTCGACAGGGCGATTTTGTACTTGCGGGCTTCGCGCTCCAGCAGCTTGCGGCCGATCTCGATGGCGCGCTCGCGCTGGTGCTCGTTGATCCAGTGCTTGATTTTGTTGCGGGCGCGGGAGCTTTTGACGATGGACAGCCAGTCGCGCGAGGGGGTGTGGCCGGTTTGGGTCACGACCTCGACGATGTCGCCGTTGCGCAGTTTGGCGCGCAAGGGGACGATGCGGCCGTTGACCTTGGCCGAGATGCAGGAGTGGCCGACCTCGGTGTGGACGGCGTAGGCGAAGTCCAGCGGGCTCGCGTCCTTGGGCAGGACGACCACTTTGCCTTTCGGGGTGAAGGTGTAGACCTCCTCGGGGTAGAGGTCGATTTTGAGGGTGGAGATGAACTCGTTGGGGTCGGTCATCTCGCGCTGCCACTCGACTAGCTGGCGGACCCAGGCGAGGCGCTGCTCGTCGCGGGCCGACACGGGCGAGCCGCCGGCTTTATATTTCCAGTGCGCGGCGATTCCTTCTTCAGCGATGCGGTGCATTTCCTCGGTGCGGATCTGCACCTCGAATTGGTGGCCGGCATCGCCCATCACGGTCGTGTGCAGGGACTGGTAGAGGTTGGGCCGGGGCATCGCGATGAAGTCCTTGATGCGGTTGGGCACGGGGCGGAAGAGCGAGTGGATGAGGCCGAGCACCGCGTAGCAGTCGCCGACCGAGCCGACGATAACGCGCAGGGCGAGCAGGTCCCAAACCTGGTCGACGCCGGTGCCGCTTTCCTGGAGCTTCTGGTGGATGGAGTAGAGCCGCTTGATGCGCCACTCGACACGGGCCTTTACGCCGTTTTCGGCGAGCTTTTCGGATAGGAGCGCTTCGACTCCGGCCAGAAA
>CAXTVG010000365.1:0-3081 GCA_964247505.1 uncultured Acidobacteriaceae bacterium | reverse complement strand
TTCTTTTTCTTCCTTGGTTTTCCAAAAACCCTGCACGGCGCGCTTCTGGTCTTCGGCTTGCCAGCGCATCAGGCGCTGCTGGGCTTCCTGGCGCGTGATCTCGTCGACTGAGGTCGCTTCCAGCAGCTTGACCTGATGCCAGGGAATCATGCGCGAGCCGCGGAGCAGGAAACCGGAGCCGGCCCAGCCGCCGACCAGCTCGGAGACCTTGGCCTTTACGTCATTCTCGTCCACGAACGGGTAGAGCTCAAAGCTGGAGCCGTCGAGCAGGTGCGCGGTGACGTGCGCGATCAGGATGGTTTCGGGCTGGGCGTGCGGGTCGGGTTGCTGGTTCTGGTCGGCCATGGGGCGGTCTCTCCTGTTTGGGAACGAAAGTCAGCAGCTTGGATGCTGCGAGGGCTAGCTGGGCTCCTGCCCGGCGTCGGCGCGGTGGAGAAGCAGGTGGACCGAGTCGCGGTCCTGCCGTTTGCGTCGCCGGATAACGAGTAGCCGGACAGTAAGCGCGATAGCGCCGCCGAGAGCGGTACACACAAAGCGGCGCTGCGCGATCTCCCGTCCCGGAATGTTGTTGAGCGAGAGCAGAAACACGATGTAGGAGGTGAGAAAAACGGAAAACAGCCCGTAGTTGACGTTGAGCACACTGTAGGAGAGCCAGGTAAAGAGCACAACAAACGCGGCCAGGGCGAGCGGCGCGGGGTGGACGTAGACAAGGAACAGGCTGGACAGAGCGGCTCCGGCCAGGGTTCCCAGTGTGCGCGCGATGGCGCGGCTGGCGGTATCGGCGACGCCGGGGCGCAGGACCAGCAGCGCGGTCATGGGAATCCAGTAGCCGCTGGCAAAAGCGAGATGGCGGTAAATTTCCGTGCTGAGCGCGAGCACCACCGTAAGCCGCAGCGCGTAGGGCAGCGCGGAGTCGCGCAGCTGCCGGTGCTTGAGAGAGACCACGGCCGAAAGATAGGTTTGGCGCATGGCATCGCGCTCTTCGTGCACGTACCGTGCCAATTCAAAAATCCGGCTGCCGAGGTCGCGAAAGGTTCTGAGCATGAGCGCCGCCATGAGCAGCTGCACAAGGCCGCCCGCGGTGATGAGGAGGGCGCGCACGGCGGCGTCGCGGGGAGAGAACGGGAAGGCCGAGGCAACCAGCAGCGTGACCACGCACTGCTGCCCTACCCAGCTATAGCCGGCGTCGCGCTTTGAGAGCATTCCGTAGCCGAAGCCGAACAGAGACGCGATGAGGGTGAGGGTCCAGCTGCTGTGGCCGGCCACCATGCCCACAAACGTGGAAAACCCCATACCAAAGGCGACGAACAGGATGGGCAGCAAGGGTGTGCCGTCGATGTTCTGCTTGGCGCCGAAGCCGGCAGTCATCGCGCCGCCGGCCGCGATCATGCCGGCGGCCGGGTGGCCGGCGGTGATGCCGATGCCAAGACACAGCGCCACGGCCAGCACGAAATACCAGTCCGTCCGGAACGAAGCGTTTGTCCAGTGGTAAACATAACTGTCCGCAAGATAGGCGAACGCGGGTTTGGGCTCAGGGTGGGTCGTGCTAGACAGTGGTTGCGCCCTCAGGGCTTTCCGCGGTTTCGGCGAGGAAAGCTTTCAGCCAGGCAGCCAGGTCGGCTTTGCGAATCTGGTTGCGAAGCCGGCTCATGCGCCGGCGCTGCTCCGGCAGGTCCATGGTCACCGCCTCGGCCAGGGCGTTGGCAACGGCGCTCTGGTCATAAGGGTTTACCAGGAGCGAGCCGTTTTTCAGCTCGGTGGCGGCACCCGCAAACTCACTGAGGATGAGTACGCCGTCATTTTCATGGCGGCAGGCGATGTACTCTTTTGCGACCAGGTTCATTCCGTCCTTGAGAGGCGTAATGAAGGCGATGCGCGAGGTGCGATACAGCGCCAGCAGCTCCGTGCGGGGCAGGGACCGGTGGATGTAGTTGATCGGCACCCATCCGGGCTCGGCGAATTCGCCGTTGACCTGGGTCACGAGGCGCTCGATTTCCGCCTTTAAGAGCTGGTAGCCCGGAATGGTTTCGCGGCTGGGAACCACAATTTGGATCAGGATGGTCTTGCGATGAAGCTCCGGGTGCTGCCGCAGGAACAGCGCGAAAGCCTTGAGCCGTTCGGGGATGCCCTTGGTGTAGTCAAGCCTGTCAATGCCGAGAACAGGCACCATATCGCGGGGCAGCTGGTTGCGCAGCACGGCGCAGCGGCGCCGTACGTCGTCGGAGTCGGAGGCGCGCTCGAAATCCTCAAAATCGATCGAGATGGGGAACGCGCCGATGACTGTTTCGTTACCCCCGTGACGGACCACGCGGGTATCGCCGGCCCGGCGTGAGACGCTGATATCAGGGAGGAATGCGCGAAGGCAAGCCAGCAGATTGCGCACATCCCGCGCAGTTTGCAGCCCGACGACCGTGTGGGCGAGCAAGCCCTCCAGCACCTGGCAACGCCAGGGCAGCTTTTCAAAGATGTCAGGCGGCGGGAAGGGGATATGCAGGAAAAAGACGAGCCTGGAGCTGGGAGACGCTTTCCGCAGCACAGGCGCTACCTGCATCAACTGATAGTCATTGATCCAGATGAGAGAGTTCGGTTTCGCGACTTTCGCGGCGGATTCCGCAAATCGGGCATTGACGCTCAGGTAAAACTCCCAATACGTGGGGTCGAAATTACAGCGGGATTGAAGATCGTGGAACAACGGCCACACAATCTCGTTAGAAAACCCCTCGTAATACTTCGCGTGCTCTTCCGGAGTGAGCGCAATGGGCTCGTAACAATAGTGGTGCTCCCGCGACAGGCAGGCCAGCTCCTCGCGGATCTGCTCCTGGACGTGAGGATCCTGCTCCGTCCCGGCGGCTCCGACCCAAATGCCTCCATGTTCGCGCAGCAGCGGCTCCAAGGCTGTGACGAGGCCGCCGCTGCTCTGCTTCGTGCGTATGCCTTCCGGTCCCTTTTCAAAGGAAAGCGGGAGGCGGTTGGAAACGATGATGAGTTCCTGCTCTTCGTGGCGCATTGTTTCTCTCTTAGAGTAGAGGGCGAGCGCTGCCCTGTTCCGCTCGGCCGGTTGCGGCCAGCCAGTCGTCAAGA
>CAXTVG010000364.1:0-3096 GCA_964247505.1 uncultured Acidobacteriaceae bacterium | reverse complement strand
AAGTCACGCCCACGCGGCCGGTAAACTTCTCGTCCAGGCGGGCGTAGTTCGCCCCGCCCGGCAGGAAGTTCGCGATGGCGTTCTTCGCGAAATCCTGGCGGCCGCCCAGTGTAAAGATCAGGTGCTGCTTGATCTTGATCTGGTCCTGCGCATACAAGCCGTGCTGGTCGAGGACCGAGTCGTTATCCAGATAGGGTGCTCCCGTGGGGATGGCCGTTTGTCCATACACCGGCGCGTAGATGTTGAGGTCGCTCACCCCGAATAGGAAGTGGTCGGTGGCGCGCTGCTCCACGCGCTGAAAGTCATACCCGAACAGCACCGTCTGCTCAAAGCCGCTGCCCTCGCCAAAGCGCCGCAAAGCCCGCGTATCCACTGTGTTGATGCGATTTGTCGATGGCAGCGAAAAGACCGCGCGAGCCACCTCCGCGTCGCTCGTTCCGTCGAAGCCCTCACCGAAAATCGTCTGACCTTTAAAGTCGATGTATTGGTACCGGTAGTTGGAGTGAGCGTCCCAGCCATCCTCGAAGAGGTGATCGGCTGTGTACGCAACCGAGCCCTGGTTCCGGCTCACGTCATCAAAGCCAGGCTCGCCCGTAAAAGCGCTCACAGGGATCGTGCCGTTTGGGTTGCGGTAGAGCGTGCCGCTTGCGGGAAGGAATTGGCTCCATTTCGTGCGGTCATGCTGGTAATCCGCAAGCACCGTCACGTTGGTGCGGTCACTCGGGCGCCACGTGAGCTCCGGGGCGATCAGGCGGCGGTTATCAGGCGTGAAGTTGGTCTGGGTGCCGCTGTCCCGCAGCAGCCCGAGCAGCCGGTACCGCCATACCTCGTTCCGATCGAAGGAGCCGGTCGTATCGGCTTCGGCCTGCCGTCTGCTGTAGCTGCCGAAAACGCCCCCGATCTCCGTGGAACGCTCCGCCGCGGGGCGCTTGGTCACCTGGTTGATGAGGCCGCCGGGAGGCGTCTCGCCATACAGCACCGAGCTGGGCCCTTTCAGGATTTCCACGCTCTCCAACTCATATGGATCGAGCTTGCCGGCAAGGGAGTTAAAACGCATGCCGTCTCGATAAATACCAAAGGTTTGCGCGGAAAAGCCTCGAATCTCCAGCCAGTCGAAGCGCGGTTCCACCCCGTACTGGTCGGCCTGCACACCGGGCGTGTATCGCAGTGCTTCGTTTACCGTGGTGACGCCGCGGGCTGCCATCTCCTTTTCATTCACGATCGAGATCGACTGCGGCACCTCAACCAGCAAGGCATTCGTCTTGGAGCCTGCGTTCGAGGCAAAAGGCACAAACCCTGTGTTGGCGGTTACATTGATCACATCGGTCGCGGAGCCTACGGCCATTTGTATCGCTAGAGGGCCCGAGGCCGTGGGCAGATCGGCGTCGCTTGTCAGGTCGGTGAACCCGGGCATGCGCGCGGTCACCGCGTACCGGCCGGGCCGGAGATTAAAATTCACTTCGCCTTTTGCATTGGTGATTCCGTTCAAGACTGTATCGCCGCAGCGGACCTCCACGGCAGCGCGCTCCAGAACCGCCCCACCCGCATCGCTGACCCGGATCGTCGCAGTCGCTGTCGTCGCGCTCGCCGAACTTGTGCAGGCCTGTGCTTGCCCGTCCGGCGCGCCGTCCGCCTGTGCCAGCGCCGGGGCCGCAATCGATGCGAAGCCGCAAAGACCAAAAGCGGCGAGAGAAGTTTTTAACAGCGAGAGTTGAACGCGCATCTTGAGAGAAACCTTTCGAGCATAGACTCGCGTTCGCGCTAGAGAGAAAAGCGCGTCGAGGTCCATGGGCTTTTTGCAAAGCAGATCCGCGACTGGGCGGGATCTGAGATCAGCGGTCAGCTTCTAAACTGAAATCAATATACGACTACTTCAGTCCTCGATCAACATAGAAGTTGAGATCACGCGCACTCACCGCCGAGCCAAGGCTTGCTCGTCGGTGCTGCAGGGCTGGTCCATCTCTCATCGATGAAGACGGGGTCTCGCTTTTGCCGGGCCCCTGGTGAGTGGTTGCTCGCTAGGGTGGTAAGACGTGGGTCTTCGTGGGCCGCAGCTCACGACCGCAGTTGAACCGCGAACGGGGAAAGGAGCCGCTCGCAAGTTGTGCCAATCGAGCCCAAGCAAAGAGAAGCCCAGCCGAAGCTGGGCTTTTTTGCTGTGTAAAGGGCTACCTTACGCGTCGGCGTGCTCGAAAACTTCCTCGCGCACCTCTTCGTCCACTCGCTCTTCCGAGCTGTTCTTTGGCAGAGCCACCGCGAGCACATCCTCGATCCGGCGCGCGTAGTGGATCTGAACCCCGTCGATCTGCCCAGGCGTCAGGTCTTCCTCGACGTTCTGCTGCACGTCCGCCGGCAGGATGACGTGCTTGACCCCGGCGCGTTTGGCGGCGAGGAACTTTTCCTTGATCCCGCCCACCGGCAGCACATTGCCCGATAGCGTGATCTCGCCCGTCATCGCGATCAGCGGGTGCACCGGCCGATCGGTAAGCAGCGAAACCAGGGCCGTGGCCATAGTCACGCCTGCGGAGGGGCCGTCCTTGGGAATAGCGCCCGCGGGAACGTGGATGTGCAGGTCGATCTCTCGCGTAAAGTCCTCGGACAGGCCGATGGACTCCGCGTTCGAGCGCACCCAGGTCAGCGCGGCCTGCATCGACTCCTGCATCACCTGGCCGATCTGGCCGGTCATGGTGAAGCCGCCTTTGCCTTTCATCCGGTTGGCCTCGATAAAGAGCACGTCGCCACCCGCTGGGGTCCAGGCCAGGCCCACCGCCACGCCGGGGCGTGAGGTCCGCTCGGAAATTTCGGTATCGACCCGCACCTTGATGCCACCCAGGAACTCCTGCACGGTCTCGCGCGTGACTGTGAGCTTGTCTGTGCTCCCTTCCGCGATGCGCCGCGCCTGCTTGCGGCACACGGTCCCGATCAGCTGCTCGAGCCGCCGCACGCCTGCTTCGCGGGTGTAGTGGCGGACGATAAACCCGATCGTGTCCTCCGGGATTTCGATCTGCTCGGGGGTAAGCCCGTTTTCCTTGGTCTGCCGCGGAACGATGTAGCGCTCCGCGATGTGCCGCTTTTCCTCCTCGGAGTAGCCGGAAA
>CAXTVG010000363.1:0-3101 GCA_964247505.1 uncultured Acidobacteriaceae bacterium | reverse complement strand
CGGGCCTCACCAGCAACAACGCCATCCAGCGCAATACCTACAACTCGGGCGTCGTAACACAAAACGGCAACCGCGCCCAGGACAATACCTATACGCTCGACGGCATCGATATCAACGAAACTCAGAACAACCTCATCGGCTACAACGTATCGCCCGACTCGCTTCAGGAGATTCGGGTTATCTCCGCTAACGCGCCCGCCCAGTACGGCAATGTCGGCGGCGGCGACGTCGTCTCGGTGCTCAAGAGCGGCACCAATCAGTTTCACGGCAGCCTGTTTTACTACGTCGAGGATCAGGACCTTACCGGCAATACGTGGGGCAATAACTTCGCCGGCGTAGCCCGGCCTACCTATACGGAGAACCTCTTCGGCGGTACCATCGGTGGCCCTATCTGGAAGAACAAGCTTTTCTTCTTCGTCGACTACTACGGCACGCGCCGCCACGATGGCGGTTCCGGTTCGGCAAGCGTGCTCTCCGCCGCCGAGCGCCAGGGCGACTTCTCCGCGGCTCTCGCGAAAGGCATTCAGCTGGTCGATCCGCAAAACGGGTACGCGCCTTTTGCGAACAACCGGGGCATTCCTATCACCAACCCGGTCGTGCAATACCTGGTAGCGCACCCGCAGTACTATCCCCTGCCGAACCACACCGCGACCGACGGCCTGGACCAAAACAACTTTATCGGGCCGACCAGCGCCTTCGTCACGAATGACCAGGGCGACATCAAGATCGAGTATGACCTGCGCCCGTCCGACAAACTTACAGCCTTCTATACGCAGGGCGTCTCGACCGGCGGAAGCGTCGCGGTCCTGCCCATTAGCTTCCCTAATGCAAATTCCTATCCTGACAAGCTGGGCGGTACAACCTGGGTTCATACCTTTTCCTCGTCGGTCGTCAACGAGGCCCGCTTTGGCTTTACCCGCATCCGCTGGGACTCAAATATCCCCTCCGACTCGACCGGCAATTTCGGGTTGCACGGCGACAGCGTCGTCGGACTTCCCACGCCCGCACCGCAGCAGTTTGCCGGGTTTACTTATCAAGGAACCAGCGAGGTGAGCGGCGTCGGTGTTCCTGCTTCGCCGCAGCAGATACGGGACAATACTTTTAGCTTGTACGACGACTTAACTGTGCAGCGCGGGCGGCACCTGTTCGCCTTCGGCGCGCAGCTTCTGCGCTACCAGCAGAACTTTACGCAATACGGCAACGGCGGACAGCTGGGCACCTACGGATTCTCGGGTCAAAATACCGCACTGCCCAACGCCTCGACGACGTATGACCCCGCAGACTGGCTCCTAGATCGCGCCAGCAGCCAGGCTATCAGTCTCTCCAACGGCTTTTTCGGAGAGCGGCAGGCGCGCGTCGCAGGGTACGCGCAGGACGATTGGAAGGTCACCGACAAGCTGACCCTGAATCTTGGGGTGCGCTATGAGTACGACTCCCCGTACACCGAAGTCAACAACCGGATCGCCAATGTTATCCTCAGCGGCCCGCAGCAGGGACTGGTTGAGTATGCTAAGAGGGTTCCAGCGGGTGCGCCGGCCGGCTCCTTCGTATGTGATAACCCGGCCTGCTTCCAGCCGACATTTACAGAGTTCCAGCCCAGAATCGGGTTCGCCTACCAGGCAAACCCGCGCCTCGTCTTTCGCGGAGGCTACGGAATTACCAACTTCCTGGAAGGTAACAGCACCCTGGCAGCGAACGCTCCCTTTATCACCGCCTTTTCGCTGTCTGCAACCGCCCCAGCCAGCCCCACTAACCCAGGAAACTTTTTTGCTGAGACAAATGGCTTTCAGGTAGGCGCGGCAGGCGGAACAAGCAATGCCAGCTATACTGCTTGGAACCAGACATATCGCCCGGCTCTTGTGCAGGAGTTCAACTTCAACACCGAGCTCGAGCTCAACAACACGACATCCGCTCAATTCGGATATGTTGGCGAACTAAGTCAGCGGCTTATTGATTTCCGCAACGGCAATCAGCTTACCATTCAGCAAGCGCAATCGATAGCAGCTCTGCCAACCGGAGCGCCCCTGCCTGCTTCGGACGCAGCTCCTCTTGCAAACCTCGTCGGCCAAGGCACGCAGCTGGAAACTTTCGACACAGAAGGCCTTGCCAACTACAACGCACTCCAGGTAACGGTGCGGCATCGGGTCAGCAAGGGGTTCGAAGCTACCGTCAACTACACATGGGCTAAGTCCCTGACCGATACAAACGGCAATTACGGAGCTTCGGGCTCTTCAGGGCCGAATGGTATTCAGGACGGCTACAACATCCACGGCGATTACGGCCCATCCGAGCTCGACGTGCGGCATAACCTGTCAGCCAACGGCTCCTACGCCATCCCGTTCGGGCGCGGTCAGGCCTTCGGAGCAAATACAAACCGGGTTTTCGATCTCCTCGCCGGCGGCTGGACGCTCTCTTCGGACGCAATCGCCTACTCTGGTCTCCCCATCACCATTACTTCCAATGACAACAGCAATACCAACTCTTATGGGCATCAGTTCGGTGGCTCCCGAGCGAACCAATACCGTCAGCTTCGTGTCGTTAATCACGGCGCCGCTCACTGGTTCGGCACTGACCCCTCTGCAACTCCTTGCGGGGCCGGAGATGACGGAATCTGCGCCTACGGTACAGAGCTAGCCAACACCTTCGGCACTACCCGAGTCGGCACGCAGCGCGCCCCCGGCTTCGAGCAGATCGATTCTTCGTTGTTTAAGGATTTCCATGTCACCGAATCACAGTCGGTAGGCTTCCGCGCGGACGCCTTCAATGTTTTCAACTTCGTGAGTTACGCCAATCCAAACAGCAGCGTCAACAGCTCGAACTTCGGCCAGATCACCAGCAGCAAAAACGGCCCGCGCACCATCGAGTTCTCGGCGAACTACCACTTTTAACCCATCCAGCGAGGAAAGAAGGGGTCCGCGATTGCGGGCCCCTTCTTTTTACTCGATCCAAAACCAATACGGGTGCGGAACCCACGTCTCGATTTGAGACGTGGGTTCCGCACCGGCTCCACTTACGCCGCGATCAACCCGACCGCCACCAGCGCGAGCCCCATTCCGAGCGCCTGCAACCGCGTCGCGCGCTCGCGCAGGAAAACCGCCGCC
>CAXTVG010000362.1:0-3120 GCA_964247505.1 uncultured Acidobacteriaceae bacterium | reverse complement strand
GCGCAAACAAAAACTCGCGCTGGCGATGTTGGACGATAATGCAGGGATGGATGGCATACTTAGTCTGATCGATTTCATTCAGGACGGAGCGGTCGAGAGCGGGCAGGCCACCGAGCAGGAGGTCTTCGGGCCGCAGGGCAGCCCTTCCGGCTCACCTGGCAACGAACACGGCTCCCACCTCGCCTCCAGAAGGTTACAGTCTAGGCCTGGCTCAAACATCTTGAGCAGGGAAGGAGAATAACAGTGAAGAGTGACACGCTATTTCACGTCAACGATGAGACTGCGTTGAAGCCCAGAGACACGGTTGAGGACTACACCTACTCCGCCGCCGACGTAAATCAGCAAATAATTAAGATTGGGCCGCAAGTAAACGACTAGCGCGAGATCCTGTCGCGCTCGCGCGAGTTCGTTGCGGATGGTAGGTCCCGAACGGTTGCTGTGCACTGGAAACACAGGCGCTATGCAAAGCAGCCTCTCATTAGCCAGGTTGGGGAGCTATGTCATAAAGCCACACTGAGCGATCTCTCGACACGAACTCGAGAAAACGACCGGCGCAGGCGAGATGAGGAGGTCAAGTTTTATGAATAGGGCCTCCGCGACCGAGACAACTGGAGTGCCGCGGCACGGGGACATGCACAGATGATCTCCACTGCGCCAATCAATGCCTAAATCAGGCTTAACTCACCCATCGAAACGAGGCCGCCGATTATGCCCCCGATCAGAGCTCCGCTTCAGCATGCGCCGGAGCTTTTCGATAGACTAGAGGGGCTAGTTCAAAAATCGCCTTAACGGGAGTAGAAAGGACTTAACGGATGTCCACCAGCAGAAGCCGCTTAAGAAACGTAGAACAAATGAGGCTTTCCCGGGGCGTACACAGGAACCTGGAATCAGGCGCGTCTGTGATGGAACTCAGTTCTTATTTAGCCGGAGAACTTTGGTCGAATTATCCGGAATGTGTCTCCAGCATCATCAGTGCTTTCCTTTGCAAGTACAATGATCTTATGGATGACGCTGCAAGGCAGTTGCTTCTTCCCTACGCTTCACGGGTGATTGGGAGCGCCGGTTCTAGGGAAGTCGAACAAAGACGGGTCTTCGTCGCTCGGGATTGGCTGGTTCGAGTGTGGGCCTCCTCCTGGCTGCGAACATTCGGCCTAGCAGAGCATGCAGATAGACTAGCATCGCTCCCAAAGATCACAGAAATAGCTCAAGTTGAAGTCATTCTGGGTGTTTTGCACCCTGCCTGCGCGGCTTTGGACGAGGTTATACATGGCGAGTGGAAGAATCATAGCGCACACTTGGGTGCGGCGGATTATAAAACGGCCTCAGAACAAGCAGCCTGGGCTGAATGTGCGAGCGCGGTTTGGAGCGCAATGCATACAGCCGCGGATCTATCGTTTTTGGCAGAGGATTCAAACAAATTGTGGATAAGAATTTGTTCTGGCCTTTCAGATAGGATTTTGAAGACGGTTTGGATGGCGCTAAAGAATAAAACCTGGATTGTTATCCTAAGAAGCCCTTCGGTCGTTGAAGAAGCTATCACCAGCGCTCGGATGAGCGTGCCCGAGTATGATCCCATTTGGAATACGGCATTCGATCGAGCCTACGCTGTTCTTCATCCCGCAACACTTCCATTTGAAGCAGGCATACCTGCTTTACTCGACCGGATGCTGACGGTACAGAATGTGAGGTGTGCGGCAAACGTCCGACCGTAAGCTGCGTATCCTTTCGAGCTACGACGTCCCGGAAAGCCCGGATCACCGGGTATGGATCACCACGGAGGCAGACCGCTCCGCGACGACCGCCTTGCTGCCGAACGAAACTGATCGTGGACCAAGCCCCGGCGCGCTATGGCAGCCATAGAATAACTGCCATAAATCTTTCTTCAACTCTCACTTTTGAGCAAACTCGTCTACAGATTCTGTAGAAATAGTAGAGGGCGGGAGGGCGCCATGGAATCAAACCTGGCAGGGAGCGCTTAAGTAGTAACGCTTCGGAGCAGAAGAAGCAGCAAGGCAATATTCTCGCCGACACGAGCGCGAAAGCGCAGCCCGGCACCCACATCGGTCCTTTTGTTCTCGGCAAAGCCGTATTCTCGAGGCCGCTGCTGCAGGACGCGCAAGAAGACCCGGAAGGCTGGCTCCGCGGCTTCTGGACATCCCAGCAGCTCTCAGTGAGCGAGCAAGACGAAAGAATGGCCATGCTTCAACGAGCAGCCGCTCCGGGGCAGCTCGGCGCATTCATTCTCCAGCATGTCTGGCCGCACCGCCCTCCAGAGCAATTCTGCGTCGACTGCGGCGAATCGCTTTCAAACAGCGAAGCAGAGAACGCTTCCTGCTCTCGTTGCCTGGATGTCCGGATTGACGCGCGCAAAGGCGACCCCAAAGAGTACTACGCCGCGCGCGCGATCATCCGTGCCCTTCTTCTCGCTGGCTATAAAGTAGGCGTGAGAGAATCCGGGCGCCTCCTGCTCAGACCCTCACGCGACGCAAAGGCCGTTCTCGCGGCGATGTTAGGTGCCGCAGCCGCAGTGCTGACTGCTCATACACCCAGCATCGAGGGCGGAGAGTCTGAAGACGGGTCCGTAAGATTCTACGACCACAGCCCAGGTTACTGGCAAGCAGACGCCTGCGTTGGTCCGGTTTTGTCGCACATCGACACCCGTCCGCTGAGAGAACAAAGATTCCATGAAGGATCCTCGTGACAAGACAAGAGCAGTGCGAGGCTACAGTGGGACGCATCCGCCCAATCGCCGTCAGTGGGAGACGATCGGCTTCTTTGACGACCTCGCGGCACCTTACGCGCTCACGGTAGAGAGGGTATGAGGGAAGGGCACAAAGGAGACGGAGTGAGTGCACAGAATGAGCGCGGTCAAAATGGCTTGGACGTACAACTATCCAATTCGGCGAACAAGGGTGAGGCAATGGCAAATACACCCGGCGCTGGCATAGAAAGCGAAGCCGTAAAAGCGGTCGCCGCGATCAAGGAGATGTTCAGGTTCAGGATCTCCTAAGCCGAGAACGTTTTAGAGCTATTTCGGGCTGCGCTTCGCCGGGATCCGCTCGATGCTTTCGATGGAGGCGGCAACGCGATCGAAGCGGCAGCGATTCTTCATGTCTTCAC
>CAXTVG010000361.1:0-3121 GCA_964247505.1 uncultured Acidobacteriaceae bacterium | reverse complement strand
GCGCGGCCCTCTAACGAGGGCCGGGCTTGTCATGAATGCGGCAACTATCCTAGAGCTCGTCTCCGGGAGCAGGCTTATTTGCTTTTCCGGCCTTCTCCAGAATACCCAGCGCACCCGGAATATCCGCCCGGCCTGCCCGCTCGTCTGATAGCACGTCCTGCTGTCGAATTGCAATTTGGGCACTCCTACTACTCCATCTCTGAAGTAACGTGTAGATGGCTGAGACGGCATTTTGATCCTTCAAGCGCACTACTATCGAGTTATTCGTTTCGTTCACGATCTCGAATTTGCTTACCGCCTCTAAAACCTCCTCGCTCGTTTCTCAGGCGAACTGGACCACCGCTTCGGGTCGAATCCAAATGTCGAGCTGCCCTTCTGGCGTACTGAACTTTTCGCCGCCAACATACATGCCGAACAACACTCTCCAACTACCGTCGCCTGGTAATCTAACCCAATACCGAAGTTGGCCCCCGTTGTTCCGGAACATTTCGACTGTCCAACCAAGCTCCGAAAACTTATGAAGCGTCTCTAGAAACCGGAGAACTTGCCTTTCGTCAGCAATCCGAAATAGTTCTTCGCGGGTGATCTTGTTAGACGCTTCCCTAGATGCGGGGACCGCAGCAGTTGGAGTGAGGATTGATCTTGCCAGGACTTCCTGACCATCTTTTAGAGTCGCGTAGGTGAAGGTGACGACCTCAATCTTCAAATCCGCTTTACTCGCTAGGTAATCGACTATTCTCTCCGCCGATTCGTCCGCCTCTGCGGCTACGAGAACCATGGCCGGTTCGGATTTAGTAATCCTATCGATCTCGGAAGCGTTAACATTCGGCAAACCCCTAAGCTGCTCAACGGTCATAAGCCGAATAGCCGATGCGTAATCCAGTATTTGTGCGATCGTGTCTCGGGTGCTCTGCTGGCGTTTGAACTCTACGATCACCAGACGTCCATTATCGTCTACGGCGAGCAGGTCGAGAGGACCGACCTTTGGAATGTAAACCTGACGGCCGACTACATTCAGATCGGGCCCGAGCAAGGAAGGATTTTGACTCACCCAACCTTCAAGATCTTTTTCTTTGTGAGCGTCCGAGAAGTTGGCTTTCGCCACATCCACCAGTTTGCCTGCGGTGATGCTCCAAAGCTTGATCTCCGGTCTCATGCTCATCAGTGTACTTTACGCTTTGGCCGACTTCATGCTTGGGTTCCTTCAGGCTCAGCGGCAGCGGCAGGTTTCAGGCTCCTTAGAACGCCGGACGGCGGATGGCTCCCGCAAGCCCGCCGACCCCCAAGCATTACAATCAAATCAACACAGCAGGGTTTCCATCCCGGCCGCGCGGCGAATCCGCCATACCCCTTCGCACGTCGAATCACAGACGAGAGGATCAGAATGCCAGAGCCCAAAGCCCCCAAAGGCGAAACCCGCAAACTCCCCATGATGCCCATTCGGGACATGGTGATCTTTCCTCACATGATGACTCCGTTTGTGGTGGGTCGTGAGTCGAGCGTGCGCGCGCTGGAAGAAGCGCTGACCGGGGATCGCAAGATCTTCCTCGCCACCCAGCACGATGCGCGCGTGGACGAGCCCTCGGCCAACGATATTTACGCGGTCGGCACCGTCGGCAACATCGTCCAGAGCGTGAAGATGCCGGACGGGAACATCAAGGTACTGGTTGAGGGTTTGGAGCGCGGCCGCGCGCTCGACATGACCGACTCCGACGGCTTCTTCGTCGCGACCGTGCGCACCGGCAAAGTCCAGCTCGAGCTGACCCCGCAGGTCGACCAGCTCGCGCACAAGGTGACCTCGCTGTTTGAGCAGTACGTGAAGTTGCAGCAGTCGCTCAATCTTGAGTCCACCATGGCCGCCCTGCGCGTGGACGAGCCCTCAAAGCTGGCCGACACCATTGCAGCCAATTTGCAGCTTGAAATTGCCGAAAAGCAGGAGATTTTGGACGTTTTTGACCCGGTCGAGCGGCTGACGCGCATCGCCGGCGTGCTCGACGTCGAGATAGAAAAGCTCAACATGGAGCGGTCGATCCAGACCCGCGTCAAGCGGCAGATGGAGCGCGCGCAAAAAGAGTACTACCTCAACGAGAAGATCAAGGCGATCCAGAAAGAGCTGGGCCGCGGCGAAAAGAGCGAGTGGGACGAGCTCAAGAAGAAGATCGAGCTCGCCGGCATGCCCAAGGACGTCTTCGACAAGGCCATTGCCGAGCTGAAAAAGCTCGAAGCGATGCCGCCCATGTCGGCCGAGTCCACCGTTTCACGCAATTATCTTGACTGGCTCCTGGCCGTGCCGTGGAAGAAAAAGTCCAAAGAAACCCGGTCGATCGAGCACGCGGAAACCGTGCTCAACGAAGACCATTACGGTCTCGAAAAGATTAAAGACCGCATTCTTGAGTTTCTCGCCGTGCGGCAGCTGGTCAAGAATCCAAAGGGGTCGATTCTCTGCTTTGTCGGGCCTCCGGGCGTCGGTAAAACTTCACTCGGTATGTCGATTGCCAAAGCCACGGGCCGCAAGTTCGTGCGCATGTCGGTCGGCGGCGTGCGCGATGAGGCCGAGATCCGCGGCCATCGCCGGACGTACATCGGCGCTCTGCCGGGCCAGATCATCCAGTCGATGAAGAAAGCCGGGACCAAGAACCCCGTGTTCCTGCTCGACGAAGTGGACAAGATGGCTTCGGACTTCCGCGGCGACCCGTCGTCGGCGCTGCTCGAGGTGCTGGACCCGGAGCAGAACACGACCTTCCAGGACCATTACCTCGACGTCGAATACGACCTGTCGCAGGTGCTGTTCGTGGCAACCGCGAACGTGCTCCACACCATCCCCGGCCCGCTCCAGGACCGGATGGAAGTGATTCGGCTGCACGGCTACACCGAGGTCGAAAAGCTCGAAATCGCGAAGCAGTACCTGATCAAGAAGGCGCTCGAGAACACCGGTCTTACCGGCGACAACATCACCTTTGACGATGGGGCGCTCAAAACGATCATCCGCGCCTACACCCGCGAGGCCGGCGTTCGCAATTTGGAGCGCGAGATCGGCAACGTGTGCCGCAAGGTTGCGCGCCGCGTGGTAAAAAACGGCGCGAAGCACAAGGAAGAGATCACAGCCGAGCACATGCACGAG
>CAXTVG010000360.1:0-3123 GCA_964247505.1 uncultured Acidobacteriaceae bacterium | reverse complement strand
CGTCCGTGAAGAACCGCACATGCGCCCGCGCCGGCCGCCGGCTCGGGCAGCTCGCCCGGCAGAAAATCCCGGTCGTGGTGACTGCGTAGAGAAACCGCGCGTCAGGATTCCGCGCCACTACCTGTGCCCACTGGTCCGCTCGTTCGCGCATCGCACACACTCCTCCGAAACGGATCGATCCGCCCGTGGAAGCTATCCTCGAACGAGCGAACACCGCCGAGCACCCCGGCGCTTGCGTTCAAACTAAAACAAACCCTGCTGCGTTTTCCTTGGCTGCATCAACCCGAAATGCTCATACGCGAGCCGCGTCGCCACCCGCCCGCGCGGCGTCCGGTCCAGAAAGCCAATCTGGATCAAAAACGGCTCGTACACTTCCTCCAGCGCGTCCTGCTCCTCGCTTAAAGTCGCGGCCAGCGTGTTCAACCCCACCGGGCCGCCGTCGTATTTTTCGATGATCGTGAGCAGCAGCCGCCGATCCAGTTCGTCGAACCCGTGCGCGTCTACCTCCAGGAGCTCCAGCGCGCCCATCGCGGTCGCGCGGTCGATCACACCCGTTCCGCGCACCTGCGCGTAGTCCCGCACCCGCCGCAGCAAACGGTTCGCGATGCGCGGCGTCCCCCGCGAGCGCATCGCGATCTCCGCCGCCCCATCCGCGTCGATCGGCACCCCCAGCACCTCGGCCGAGCGCTCGACTACAAACCGCAGCTCGTCATCGGTGTAGTACTCCAGCCGCAGCAGAATGCCAAACCGCGACCGCAGCGGCGACGACAGCAGCCCGGGCCGCGTGGTCGCTGCGACAAACGTTAACGGCTTAATGTCCATCACATGCGTCCGCGCGCCCGGCCCCTGCCCGATGATGATGTCCAGCTTGTAATCCTCAAGCGCGGTGTACAGCTTTTCTTCGAGCACAGGCTGCAAACGGTGGATTTCATCCAGAAACAAAACCTGCCGCTCCCGCACGTTGGTCAGAATCGCAGTCAAATCGCCCTGAATCTGCAAAGCAGGCCCCGAGGTCTGCTGAAATCCGACATCGAGCTCATTCGCCAGAATCGACGCCAGCGTCGTCTTGCCCAACCCCGGCGGCCCAAACAGCAAAACATGGTCCAGGGCCTCGCCCCGCGCCTTGGCCGCTTCGAGCGCAATCGCCAGCTGCTGCTTGGCCTTGGTCTGCCCGATAAACTCCCGCAGCAGGCGCGGCCGCAGCTTCAGCTCAAACGAGCTTTCTTCATCCGACCGCGCCGCCGAAACCAAACGATCCGGAATGTCGCCGTACACTGCCATACTTTCGAGTCTAACGGGGCCCTGAGCCGGTGCTACCCTGAACGCATACAGGAGCCCGCGCCCAATGCTCAACTTTTCCGAAGACACCCAGCCTCTGGCCGAGTTCCAGCAAGCTCCCGACCGGTTCCTCAAGCAAGTGCACGAAACTAAGCGGCCTCTGACCCTCACGGTGGACGGCGAGCCCGCCGTCGTGATCCAGGATCCCGAGGAGTACCAGCGGCTGCTCGACCTCGCCTACCACGCCGAAACGCTTGAAGCAATCCGCCAGGGCCTGGCCGACTCCGATGCAGGCCGGGTTTATCCGTTTGAGGAAGCGGTAGAGTTGTTACGTCGAAAATATGACATACCGCGTTGAACTAACCCAGCAAGCGCTGGACGAACTCGATGCACTTTATGACGAGAAGCGGGCTGATCAATCCGAAGCTGCCGCGAAATGGTTCAATAGCCTTGTCGCCACCTTTCCCACACTACAGCACCTCCCGCAGCGCTGCCCTCGTATCCCGGAACGGGTGGATGCACGAGAACTCAGGCATCTCTTACACGGTAAGAAACCCCATATCTATCGCGTTATCTATGAAGTCATTCAGGAACGAGCTACCGTTCGCATTCTCAGTATTCGTCACGGAGCTCGCCTGCCGCTGCTTTCGAGTGATCTACCGCCCAACTAAGTTCAGCGGCAGCCAATTACACCGCTCGCTTTAACCGTAGGCTGTTCAGCACCACGCTCACCGAGCTCAGCGCCATCGCCGCGCTGGCCACCACCGGGCTCAGCAGCACATGAAAGCGCGGGTACAGCACCCCCGCCGCCAGCGGCACCGCGAGCAGGTTGTAGATCAGCGCCCAGCCTAGATTCTGCCGCATCACCCGGCCCGAAGCCCGCGCCAGCCGCAGCGCCCCGACGACCCCGCCGAGATCGGGCCGCAGCAGGGTTACATCGCTCGCGTGGATCGCAATTTCTGTCCCCCCGCCCATCGCCATGCCCACATCGGCCAGCGCCAACGCGGGCGCGTCGTTGATGCCGTCACCCACCATCAGCACCCGGCGGCCTTCCGCCTGCAGCCGCCGCACCGCGTCCAGCTTGCCTTCGGGCAGCACCCCGGCGATCACGTCCCCGGGCGCAATCCCGACGGTGCGCGCCAGTGAATGTGCAGCTGCCGCCACATCCCCGGTCAACAGCTTCACACGCAGTCCACGCGCCCGCAGCGCCGCGATAGCCGCCCGGCTCGTCCCGCGCGGAGGGTCGCTCGCCCCAAGCAGCGCTGCCACTACGCCGTCCAGCGCGACCCATAACGGCGTCGCACCCTGTGCGGCTAGCGCTTGGGCCTTTTCTTCGAGCGAGAACGGAATCACGACACCCTCGCGCTCCAGCAGCGCCCGGTTACCCGCAAGCACATGCGCGCCGTCCACCCATGCTTCGGCCCCGAAGCCCGCATGCGCCCGAAACCCGCTTGCAACGGCTCCCGCGTTTCCTGACGAGCCGTCTCCTCCCTGCTCCCGCGCGAACCGAACCACCGCCGCGGCCAGCGGGTGCTCGCTCCCTGCCTCCAGCGCCGCCACAGCCCGCAGCACAGCCTCCCGCGCGAAGCCATCCGCCACCGCAAATGAAGTAATCGAAGGCCGCCCCTCCGTCACCGTGCCGGTTTTGTCCAGCACCACCGTATCCACCCCGCGCAAACGCTCCAGCGCCTCACCTGAGCGAAACAGAAGCCCCATCTGCGCCCCCCGCCCGGTCGCCACCATCAGCGCCGCCGGAACCGCGAGCCCCATCGCACACGGGCAGGCAATCACCAGCACCGCCACCGAAGCCGCAAACGCATGCGCCAGCCCAGCCCGCCCCGCAAC
>CAXTVG010000359.1:0-3126 GCA_964247505.1 uncultured Acidobacteriaceae bacterium | reverse complement strand
ATGCGCTTGAGCAGCGGCTGCAGATAGCGCATCATGTGCGTTTGGCCCATTTTCATCACGATTCCCTTGCCGAATGCCGCGCCGAACGGCACCTTGTCGAGCAGTCCGCCGTAAACGCCGGGGAACGAAACCGTGCCGCCCTTGCGCACGGCCAAAATAGCCTGGCGCAGAACGGTAGGCCGGTCGAAGGCGAGCTTGAGCGACTGTTTTGTGTAGTCGTAGATCGCGCCCGGGCCGGTGCCGTGGGCTTCCATGCCGACCGCGTCAATGGCCGAATCAGGGCCCTGGCCGCCGGTCAGCTCGCGCAGGCTCTTGAGCGTGTCGTGCTTGGAGTAATCGAGCGTTTCCGCTCCTACTTTCTTTGCGAGTTCAAGCCGCTCCGGGAAACGGTCGATGACGATCACGCGTTTAGCGCCGAACATAAACGCACTGGCCGCGGCGAAGATCCCGACCGGGCCCGCGCCCCAGATCGCAACCGTATCGCCTTCGCGGATATTCGCGTTTTCCGCACCCATGTAGCCGGTGGGGAAAATGTCGGTGAGGAACAGGAGTTTGTCGTCGGGCAGGTCGTTCTGGATCACCAGCGGCCCCACATCGGCGAACGGGACGCGCGCGTATTGCGCCTGGCCGCCGGCATAGCCGCCATAGATATGCGAGTAGCCGTATAAAGCGGAGCCCGAGTAGCCGTAGAGCGCTTCCGCGGTCGCGGCGTTCGGGTTGGAGTTGTCGCACAGGCTCCACAGCTTGTCATGGCAGAAGAAGCAGTTGCCGCAGGCGATGGTGAAGGGGACCACGACGCGGTCGCCGCGCTTCACTTTCTTCACCTCGGAGCCGACTTCCTCGACGATGCCCATGAACTCGTGGCCCAGGATGTCACCGGGCTGCATGGTCGGGATGTAGCCGTCGTACAGGTGGAGCTCAGACCCGCAGATGGCTGAGCGGGTGACGCGGATGATGGCGTCGTGAGGGTTAAGGATTTCAGGGTCCTTGACGGTTTGCGTTTCCAGATGTTGTTTTCCCATCCAGCAAAGGGCTTTCACTATGCAACCTCCTTGTGAGCGATGGCGCCGGTTTGGGGCACGGTGGGCTGTTGTTCGCGGTCGCCTTCGAGGGCCTGCGGAATGCTGGTGGCGGCACCGCGGCGGCCGTGCGGCTGGCCCTTGGTGGTCGGGATTTCGCCGGCTTCGTTGAGCTGCTTGAAGTGGCGTAGATTTTCCTTGACCAAGCCGCCGGGGGTGCGCGCAAACAGGCCACCCAGGGCCGCCGCGAGCTTGCCGCCGGGGATGAGCGACTCCTGGTCGACGCGGACCACGGTGCCGCGGCCGCTGACCGCGGGCTCAAACGAAATCTGTCCGGCTGAGGGTACGGGGGTCTCTCCGACCGTGTGCCAGGCGAGGCGCTTGCCGGGTTCTTCCGCTGTCCACTCGGCGTCCCACTCCAGGGTGCGGCCACCGGGCAGATCCATGACCCAGTGCGAGGATTTCGCGCCGGTCTGCTTCACGCTGCGGATGGATTCCATCCACTTGGGCGATTGCTCGATGTCGTGCCACATTTCGTAGAGCTGGTCGGCGGGTTTGTTGATGGTGAAGGTGGCTTGTTCCTTGACAAGCCCATGGAGAGGGCTGGCGCTGAGCTTGCCGCCCTTTTTGCGCCAGACGGCATAGGCGCTGCCGGCAGCGAGCAGTGTTCCGGGGTGGAAGAGCTGCTTACGCAGCAGGTAGGCGGCTGCGAGGACGCCCGCGTAAACCAGGGGGCTTTTTGCGGACTGGGGAGCGCCCTGCCCCTCAGGCGAGCTCAGGCGCGTTTGGGCGTCGAGTTGAGTGTGGATTTCGGTTTGTACCATGCGAAAACCTGTCCTTTGGCTTTTCCGGTCTGGGTGGACTCGGTGACTAAGGAGTTAAGATGCGGTTCGCGTGGGAAACAGAAATTGCTGTGTTTGCCCGGGGGCATGTGTTTCTGCAAGGAATGATTGCTTCGGGAGACTGCTTCAGCCGCGAGCGAGCACCTGTTGCGCGGCGCGCAGGCCGGAGCGGAGCGCGCCGTGGACGGTGCCGGGGTGGCCGGTGGTGTCGGTGTGTTCGCCGGCGAAAAACAGGGTTTGCTCGACGGGACTGGCGAGCGTGGAGGCTGCTTCCGCGGCACCGGCGGGGGCCCAGCTGTATGCTCCGCGCGAGAAGGGGTCGGCCATCCAGTCGTGGAAGTGAGCGGCGACGAGACCAGGCTCGAGCGGGCGGCCGAAGATGCGGGCGAGAGAGGCATGGGCGGCGCTTTGGAGAGTGGGCGCGTTGGGGGTCTGGAGAGCGCGCGGGCCGCCCGCCCAGCAGGTAAGCAGCGGGCTCGGGCGCGGCGCGGTAGTCCAGTAGGTGGGCGGGTGCTCGCCCTGCGCGAACAGGAAGTGCATGCGCTCGTGGGCCAGGGCCCAGGGGCGGTCGTGGAACTGCAGCACCATGCGTTGCACCGTGCCTGCGCGGAGGCTGCTTGCTGCCCTGAGCGAGGCCTCGGGCGCGGGGGTAAAGGAAACCGCACCGGCCTGAAGAACTCCAAGAGGAACCGCGCAGATCAGCCTCGAGGCGGTCCATTGCTGCCCGTTTTCCGCAAAGACCGTGCAGGCATTGGGCTGCCATCGGACGCGTGCAACGGGCGTGGAAAGCAGCTACTCCGCTCCGGCGGCGAGGACACGATCGCGCACGTACTCGGCGAGCGCGCTATAGCCCTGCGCCAGGCGCAGATTGGTGCCGCCGTCGATGGCTTTCTCGGCGGCTTGCTGGCGCGCGAGGCCCAGGATGCCGATCTCGCGCGCATCGGCTGCGTTGAAGCCTTCGACGTAATTCCGGGCGCGCTGCTTGTCGGCTTCCAATGCGCCAATGCGGGCGAGATAAGCTTCGAAGCTCATGTCCCCTGAGTCCCGCGCCGTGGCTTCCATGCCGTCGAGCAGGTTCCATGCAAGCGCGTCTTCAGGGCAGCTTCCGAGCCTTCCGTCGAGCCAGCAAAGCTGTTCGCCGTCGGCTCGGTAGGTTTCTAGGTGAGCTTCGGCAAGCAGCGCGAGCAGCTCAGGCGGGCGGCCATGGACAAACTCCGCGCCGAGCTCGATGGGCTGAGCCAGGCCCGGCGCGTGATGGGTCAACA
>CAXTVG010000358.1:0-3130 GCA_964247505.1 uncultured Acidobacteriaceae bacterium | reverse complement strand
GAATGAAAACCAGCAGCGCGTGCTGGCCGAGCTGTCCGGCGCGGGCGGGGCGCTCCCCGTGCCGGAGCTGCGGGTGCTCCTGGAGCGCGGCGGGTCCACGCCCCAGTCCACCCTGGGCTCGCTGGTCCGGCGCGAGCTGGTGCGGATTGAGGAGCGGTCGCTCGCCTTCCACGTTTCCGGCATCGCTCCCGCCGGGGCGCACAGCCGCCGTAGACCGGGGCGCGTTTGAGCCCATCCTGCTCCATGGCGTCACCGGCTCGGGCAAAACAGCGGTGTATCTCCGGGCGATGCAGCACGCGCTCGCCGCCGGACGGGGGGCGCTGCTGCTGGTGCCGGAGATCGGCCTGACCCCCGCGATGGCCGGGCAAATGCACGCGGCGTTCGGCGCGGAGGTCGCCCTGCTCCACTCCGCTCTTACCCCGGAGGAGCGCGCCGAGCAATGGCACCGTATCCGCCGGGGCGAGGCACGCATCGTGGTCGGCACCCGCTCGGCGGTGTTCGCCCCCGTCCGCGAGCTCGGTCTGCTGATCGTCGACGAGGAACACGACGGCAGCTACAAGCAGGAAGAAATGCCGCGTTACCACGCCCGCGACGTTGCGGTGATGCGGGCCAAGCTGCTGGGAGCCGCCGTGGTGCTGGGCTCGGCCACGCCCTCGCTTGAAAGCTGGCACAATGCCGTGCGCGGGCGCTACCGGCTCGTCGTGATGAGCGAGCGGGTCAACCACCGCCCCCTGCCTGCGGTTGAGCTCATCGACATGCGCAACGAGTTTCGCGAAACCGGCCAGGAGCACCTGTTCGCCCGCGGGCTGATCGAGGAAACCCGGGCCGCGCTCGAACGGGGCGAGCAGTGCATTATCCTGCTCAACCGGCGCGGGTACTCGCATGTGGCCATGTGCCGGGCCTGCGGTGAAAAGCTCGGCTGCGAAAACTGCGCCATTGCCCTGACCCTGCACAAGGCGGTGCTGGGCGGCGAGCATGCCCAGGCCGGCGACCGGCTCGAGTGCCACTACTGCGGCTACAAAACACGCGTTCCCTCGCGCTGCCCGCACTGCGACTCCGAACACCTGTACTACCTGGGCGCGGGCTCGCAGCAGGGCGAGGAGCGGCTCCTGGAACTCTTTCCCGGCGCGCGCATCGGGCGCATGGATCGCGATACGGTCCGCGGCCGCTTCGACATGGAGCGCCTGCTTTCCCGCCTGCACTCGGGCGAGATCAACCTGCTGGTCGGGACGCAGATGATCGCCAAGGGCCACGACATCCACGGCGTCACGCTGGTGGGCGTGGTGGGCTGCGACCACGCGCTAGGCTTGCCCGACTTTCGCGCCTCCGAGCGGGTGTTTCAGCTGCTGACCCAGGTCGCGGGCCGGGCCGGGCGCGGCGACCTGCCGGGCAAGGTTCTCGTCCAGACCTACCATGCCGAGCACTACGCCATTGCCTGCGCCGCGGCCCACGATTACGGTGCTTTTGTCGATCGCGAGATGAAGCTGCGCCGCTACATGCACTACCCGCCCTTCGCGGTGCTCGCCAACCTGATCCTGCACAGCACCAAACTTGAAGAAGCGGCGGACTGGGCAGGGAAGCTGGGCGGGTATTTCCGCGAAACGACGCTGCCGGGCGTGCGGATGCTGGGTCCGGCATCCGCGCCGCTCTCGCGGATCAAACGGGTGTACCGGTTTCATCTGCTGCTCAAAGCGGAAAACCGCGCCGCCCTGCACCATGCGCTTCGGGGAGCTCTGGCCTACGCGGAGAAAGCTGCGATCCCCAGGCGCAACCTGATTGTGGATGTGGACGCAATTAATCTGATGTAACCGCGCTTAGTCGAGCAGGTGCAACTCTTTGCCGGGCTTGAAACGAACGGCGCGCCCCGGAGAAATCGTCACTTCCGTGCCGGTCCGGGGATTGCGCCCAATCCCCGTCTTCCGGGGCCGCACGTTGAAAACCCCAAACCCGCGCAGCTCCACCCGCTCGCCGGCCGCCATCGCCTTCTTGAGCCGGTCGAAGATGGTGTCCACCGCGGCTTCGGCTTTGCTCCGAGGCACCCCAGTACGCTCCACTACCTGCTGGATAATGTCCTGTTTGATCATGCCCGCTCCCTCGTTGCAGTCCCTCGCCGTCTCCCGTAAGATGCAGATTCGAGTTGACCTATTTTATCGAGGGCGCGGCTGGGAGAACAGCCGCCGCCGGAGCCGCATGTCCATCAAAAGCGATCGCTGGATCCGCCAACAGGCGCTCGAGCGGGAAATGATTTCGCCCTTCAGCGAGAAGCAGATCAAGGAAGGGG
Source organism: uncultured Acidobacteriaceae bacterium (assembly GCA_964247505.1). Lineage (GTDB taxonomy): Bacteria > Acidobacteriota > Terriglobia > Terriglobales > Acidobacteriaceae > EB88. The sequence goes on along the minus strand of CAXTVG010000358.1, from coordinate 849 downwards.
TCATCTCCTACGGGCTGTCCTCCTACGGCTACGACCTCCGCGTCGCGGACGAGTTCAAAATCTTCACCAACGTAAACTCGGCCATTATCGACCCCAAAAATTTTGACGAGCGCTCGTTTGTCACCGTCCGGGCCGGCTCCGTCATCATCCCGCCCAACTCCTTTGCGCTCGCCCGCTCGATTGAGTACTTCCGCATTCCCCGCGACGTGCTCACCATCTGCGTCGGCAAGAGCACCTATGCGCGCTGCGGGATCATCGTCAACGTGACGCCGTTTGAGCCGGAATGGGAAGGGTTTGTCACGCTGGAGATCTCCAATACGACGCCCCTACCCGCGCGGGTCTACGCCAACGAGGGCCTGTGCCAGATCCTTTTCTTTCAATCCGACGAGGCGTGCGAGGTAAGCTACGCCGACCGGGGAGGTAAGTACCAGGCGCAGCAGGGAATCGTACTGCCGAAGCTCTGATTTCCACAGGCTTACAACGAAGGTAATGTTGCGTATCGAACCTAAAGGTTATACAAAGTAACCAGTAACAACGCAGATCTGGGGAACGGGGCTGGACGGGCGGGCAACCGCACAACCGGCCCCTCTTTTTTTGTCTTTGTTTTTGAGCAGATTCGATTCTGCACTGTTCCCGAAAAGCAGAAGAAATTCTTACCTCCACAAAGCGCGATTTCGAGGACTTCTCCCTTTCCGATTCCTGCATCGTACAGTTTCGAAAGCGGTTGACAAGCGGGCGCGAGTTCGTTCTAAGCCGCAAAAAGTTTCGTGACATGGGAGAATGCAAGTATATGAAAAAGATTTTAGCAGCAATTTGCTTGGTGGGGGCGGCGGTGCCGGCGCTTGCGGC
>CAXTVG010000357.1:0-3130 GCA_964247505.1 uncultured Acidobacteriaceae bacterium | reverse complement strand
TTCGGACGGTGTTTGTTTTTGTGTTTTTTGTGGTTTAAGGGTGTAGGTTGTGTGGTCGGTTCCGGTTATCGTCACCGTAGTCGCATTCGTCTCGTCAATGGTCAATGTCGACGAAGCTCCGGGTGTGATCGAGGCCGGTGTGGCACTGAACTGGAGGGAAGGCGCGGGGTTGGAAGCTACCGTGACGGTCGCGGTTTTTGAAACTGTACCACCAGGCCCGGTCGCGGTCACTTTGTAGGTAGTCGTCGAGGTCGGGCTCACGGCCTGCGTTCCGCCGCTCGGCTGGAGGGCGTAGCTCGTGCCGTCGCTCCCGGCGATCGTCACTTGCGTGGCGTTCGCGGCGCTCACGGTCAGCAGCGACGAGCCGGAGGCAGTGATCGAATCCGGGACCGCAGAAAAGCTGACGGCCGGGGCCGGATTCGGGGTCACTGTCACCGTGACGGTCCCGGAGGTTGCGCCGCCGGGGCCGGTAGCCGTCGCAGTATATATAGTTGTCGCGCTCGGGCTGACCGTCTGGGTTCCGCCCATCCCGGGAAGCTTGTAGCTGCTGCGATCGCTGCCGTTGATAACAATTTGTGTTGCGTTGGCCGCAGTCACCGTCAGGATCGTGGAGCCGGACGCGGCGATAGAGCCAGGGTCCGCCGAGACACTGACGGTAGGCGCGGGCGCGGGCATAACAGTTAAAGTCGCCGTGGCGGTCGATTTGCCTCCGGATCCGGTCGCCGTCGCAGTATAGATCGTGGTTGCGGCCGGACTTACGGCCTGGGTTCCCCCACCTGCCGGGAGGGTATAGCTGCTTCCATCGCTTCCGGCTACGGTCACGGCGGTGGCGTTCGCGGCGGCGACGGTGAGGGTCGAAGAGCCGCCCGTCAGGATCGAGATTGGCGCTGCGGCAATGCTAACCGTCGGTGTGAGCGCAGCTGGATCTGTTACGGTCACGGTCACGGTCGCTTGTGCCGCAGCCTGGCCCGCGCTCCCCGAAGCGGTTGCGGTGTACGTCGTCGTCTTGGAGGGGGCTACGGTCTGAGTTCCCCCACCGGCTTGGAGCGTAAAGGAGCTGCCATCGGTGCCGGCCAAAACCACGGAAGTGGCATTGACTGCGCTTACCGTGAGAGTTGAAGAGCTTCCGGCTGTGATCGATACGGGTTGCGCAGTGACCGTTATAGTTGGCGCGACATTCTGGGGCGGCGCTGGGCTTTGGGAGGACGTGACCGCCTGTGGGGATGGGCTCACAGTGCCGCCGCCGCAGCCGACTACAAACAGGAACAGGAAAATACAGCAGAGTGAGAGCGCAGCAGAGAAAGAGCAAGAAGACGATTTTAGTGTACGCACAAGGGCCACCGTAGCCGTATTTACCTTCACGGCGCAATTTTACAGGTATAAATTACATTTCGGCAGAAAATCGACGATCATGAACGTTTTCAGTTCACTTTTTTCCCGCGCTGGCCATTCTCCTGAGTTTTGCAAGCTCGATTGTAGATTTGGAGATGAGTGCCCCCTTGGAAGCCTACGAAGGCGAGAGTGTCTCGGGAGGGAGCTCTCCCTTCCGGTGAAAGCAGCATCAATTTGCTGTCGACGCACTCTCAAGCTACGCATTCGAGCGATTTGCTGCAGTTCGGCTGCCTGCTCGCATCAGGGCGCAGCCCGGAAGCCGGAGCCAAAAACTTTAAGAATTGCGCGAAGCTTCAAATGCCGGCACGCTCGGAGATTTGAATTTCGGAACGCGCTCTTTGCTCGAGGTTCTGGCATTCGAATGTGGGACCGATGTCGACAGTTCGCGTTGCAGCCGCTCGCGCAGAATCATTTCGTCTGCGCTCCTCGGGTCGCAGACGCGACATCAGAGGGGCAGCGCGAGCTGCGAAGCAGCCCTGCTGACGCGCTTAACGCGAAGCGACATTCTCATGGTTCTAACCTGGCGGACTCTACCAAGCCTATCTTGATTGCTTAACCGCTGCGTTTTCCGGAAATGAACGCTTTCATTACTTTCGTTTGCCCATTGACGCTTTCGTGTGATTGCCTGCTATGCGTTAGAAGCTTATGTTGGTCTTCACGCAAACGCAGCATACATGCACACAAGATCACTAACCGGCTTAATGTATTTCTAACTTAGGTCCGGTCTGTAGTGTTTGCGCTTCTTTTCTGGAGAGGTGATACTTTATGCGGTTTGGAATACTTTCGCGTTTTAGGGCAGCGCTTTTCTGTGCGGCTCCGCTTGCATTGTTTGCTCATTCGGCTTTGGCCGGCACCGTAAACATCACCAGCCCAACAGCCGGCGCTTCCAGTCCCGGGGCGGTCTCCCTTACCGCCTCGGCAAGCGAGAGCGTACCTTTTCACCTAGAAATATGGGACAACGGCAGCAAGCTAGGCGATGTTTTCTCGAGCGCTCTAAACACCGTCTCTACCCTGCCTATCGGGTCTCACACCACGACCGTTCTCGCGGTCTCAAACAGCGGATATGTTCTGGACGGGAGCAGCGTCAGCTACACCGTGGGGAATGCAAATACAGTTGGGGCCGTCAGCATCGCTAGCCCGACTGCGGGCTCGATGAGCAGCAATGCCGTGAGAATAACTGCTTCCGCGCATCAAAGCAGCCCCGTTCATCTGGAAATCTGGGACAACGGTTATAAGTTAGGGGATGTGCCCGCCGGTACTGTGGACGGCGTCTATGTCCTGCCCAGCGGTTCGCATCTGCTGACGGTGCAAGCAGTATTGGCGAGCGGGGTGGTTCTTGGCAAGAGCAGCGTCAGCTACAGTGTCGGGGAAAGCTGTTCTAACTCCAGCTCCGCGCAGTGCGATCTTGACCAAGAGGGCGTCGACGACACCCAGGGCGATTGCGATCCCCAGCAAGGAAATTTCTGGATCGCCAATCCGTGCGGACCCGGCATTCAGGGCGATGGTGGAGTCGACCCAGCCAACACAAAGATTGAATCCGTCGGCGAGACGAGCGCGCTGCGAAACCAAGGGAATCTGACGCTGAACGGCCATTCGCTCCACCTGGTGGAAACCCAGGGCAGCGACCCGTCCAACGTCCTGTTCCGGGCGCAAAGCCCGAGGACCACGCAGCTCTGGTCCGCGGACTCGCACTGGGCGCTGGACGAATACGTGTACCTGCCCGACCCCGCCGCGCACC
>CAXTVG010000356.1:0-3142 GCA_964247505.1 uncultured Acidobacteriaceae bacterium | reverse complement strand
ACGACGACCTCGTCGCGATTGAGCGGGAGTTCGGACGGGATGCTGTCGCCCCGGTCGCCGCCATCACCGAGATCACCGAGTACCTGCGCGAAAGCGGCGGCAAACGCATTCGCCCTTCCCTGCTGCTGCTGGCTTGCCGCTCGCTTGACTACACGGGCGCGGCCATGCACCGGCTGGGCGCGGTGATCGAAATGGTCCACACCGCCACGCTGGTGCATGACGACATCATCGACGGTGCAGAGCTGCGGCGCGGGCGGCCCTCGCCAAACACCACCTGGGGCAACACCCGGTGCGTGCTCGCCGGGGACTGGCTGTACATGCAGGCGTTTCGGGTGGCGCTCGAGGAGCGAAACTTTCGCGTGCTGGAGCTGTTGATCTCGCTCACCCAGGTCATGGTCGAGGGCGAGCTGCTGCAGACCGAAAAGCTGGGCCGCGCTGTTTCCGAGCACGAGTACAACGAGCTGATCTACCGCAAAACCGCCTGCCTGTTTGAGGTTTCCATGCGCCTGGGAGCGGTTTTGGCCGGCGCAAGCGCGAAGACCGAAGCGCACCTGGCCGAGTACGGGCACGCTCTGGGTTTGGCTTTTCAGGTGGTGGACGACGTGCTGGACCTGACCGCGGCCGAGTCCGTGCTGGGCAAACCGGTCGCGAGCGACCTGCGCGAAGGCAAAGCGACGCTGGCGGTGGTGCATGCGCTCGATCACGCGACCGCCGAAGAGCAGGAAGCCATTCTGCAGGTGCTGGCCGACGGGGCGTTTACGCAGGTGCGCTACGAGGATGTGCTGGCGATTCTGGACCGCTATGGGTCGATCCCGTTTGCCATGGGCGTGGCGCAGAAGCACGCGGAACGCGCGCGCCGGGCGCTCGACTCCCTGCCGGATTCCGAGTACAAGCGAGCGCTCCTGTGGGTTCCGGACTTTGTCGTAAACCGCGATAAATAAAGCGAATCCGCGGGAAAGCGGCCGTTTCCCGCGCAAATGTCTCTGGATTGTCAATTGGTTGTAAGCGTTCCGCGGATCGCTTGCCCGCCTGCGTTTGCGCTCCCTACCATTGCCTCGTTGCACAAATACGGCACACAGGGACCCTTCCATGCGCATCCAGATTTTCTCCTCAGTTCTGCTCGGTCTTTCCGTCGGCGCCACCGCTTGGGGGCAGCAGCAACAGTACAAGCAAACCAACCTCGTCACCAGCTCCACCGCCGCGGCTGAAGCGCCGACCGTTGACCCCAACATTGCCGGGGCCTGGGGCTTGTCTGAGTCCTCTACCGGTCCGTGGTGGGTAGCGGACACGGAGACCGGACTTTCCACGCTTTACAACGGCGCGGGCGCGATTGTGCCTCTCGTGGTAACCGTGCCGAGCGCAAACCCCAGCCGCAGCAAAACTGGCACCCCCACCGGGGTCGTTTTCAATGCAAACCCGTCTAACTTCATTCTTTCCAACGGAAAAGCCGCAACCTTTATTTTCGACACGCTGGACGGCGCGATCGCGGGCTGGAACGGCACAGTGCCGAAAGAAACCTCACAGATCGTGGTCGATCGCAGCAAGACCTCGGTATATACCGGCCTGGGTATCGCCGAAGCGAAGGTGAACGGCGTCACGGGTACCTACCTGTACGCGGCCGACGCCCGGGGCGGCAAGGTCGATGTTTTCGATTCGAAGTTTAAGCGGGCCACCGGGATTGAAGAAGCCATTGCAAAAATCGCCCGGCCTTCCGGATACTCGCCCTTCAACGTCCAGAATGTGGGCGGCAACCTGTACGTCACGCTGTCGCGGGCAGACCAGTCCACCGGACCGGGGCAAGGCTATGTGGCGGCGATCACTCCGGAAGGTAAATTGCTGGGAGTGCTCCAAAACGGGCCTTTCCTGAACGCGCCTTGGGGCATCGCGGTCGCGCCGGGGAACTTCGGCAAGTACAGCCACGACCTGCTGGTGGGCAACAACGGCGATGGGCAGATCAATGCATTTAACCCGATCACCGGGCAGTGGATCGCGACCCTGGTCGACGGGAACAATAAGCCTATTGCAATTGCGGGGCTGTGGGGGATGTCCTTCGGCAACGACACCGTGAACGGCGGCCCGGCGACTTCGCTCTACTATGCCGCGGACCTGGACGGGAAAGGCGGCGTGTATGGCGCCATCACCCCGGTTCAAAACACCAATGGCAGCAACAACTAAGGCTGGACAGAGAAAAGGCCGCTCGTGGGAGTGGCCTTTTTTTTGAGGCAAAGGGCCTAGACTGGGTTCTCACGCACAAAATTGTTGATGCGCCGGAACTCGCCCTCGCTCAAGCGGAAGCTCGCCGCGAGGATCGTCCCTTCCACCTGCTCCGGGCTGCGCGCGCCGACAATGGCCGCCGTCACCGCCGGGTTGTGCAGCGTCCAAGCGATGGCGACTACACCGGCCTCGACGCCGTGCTCCCGTCCGATCTCCCCCAGCAAACCGGCGAGCGCGAGATTGCGGCTGAGCTTCGGTTCGTTGAAGTTGGGGCTTTTTTTGCGCCAGTCGTCGGGGGGCATCTGCGCCACGCGCTCGGCGGACATTTTACCGGTGAGCAGGCCGGATGCCATGGGCGAGTAGTGGATAACCCCAATGTTGTTTCGCTGACAGTAGGGCAGGATTTCGCTCTCAACGTCTGGGCGGATGAGCGAATAGGGAGGCTGTAGCGAGGTGATAGGGGCGATCTTTCGCACGCGCTCCATCTGGGCGACGGAAAAGTTCGACACGCCTAGGTAGCGGACTTTGCCCTCCTGCTGGAGCTTGGCCAGCTCCGCCCAGCCTTCTTCGAGCTCGTCTTCGGGGTCGGGCCAGTGCACCTGGTACAAGTCGATGGTTTCGCGACCGAGCCGCCGCAGCGAGGCTTCGCATTCTTCGCGGACCGATGCGGCCTTGAGCGAACGGTAGATGGTGCGGTCGTTGAGGTTCCAGCGCAGAGAGCACTTGGTAAAAACGTAGGGCTTGTGCGGGGTCTCGACCAGGGCGCGCGCGACCACTTCTTCCGAGTGGCCCAGACCGTAGATGGCCGCAGTGTCGATCCAGTTGATGCCGAGGTCGAGCGCCCGGTGAATGGCGCGGATCGAATCCGCGTCCTCCTGGGGCCCCCAGGAAAACTCCCAATCGCCGCCGCCGATGGCCCATGCGCCGA
>CAXTVG010000355.1:0-3152 GCA_964247505.1 uncultured Acidobacteriaceae bacterium | reverse complement strand
CTCAAAGCCCGCAAAATCAAGGTCGCCCAGGTACTCGCGTATAGAAGCAATCGCCTCAAGAATGTCCATGAAAAGCGGACGAGGCTCCTTAAAAGACATGGACTGCGTCCTTAAGCGCATAGGTTCGCACGCGGTCGCGCATCCAGTCTTTGCAAGAGATGTCGACCGGCGCACCCAGCAGGTTTTCAAGGTCAGCAACCCAGCCCCCCACCGTGGAAAACGTAACGTTCGCTTCCCGGTCGAACTCGACCATCAGGTCCACGTCGGACTCCGGCCCTTGATCCCCGCGCGCGGTTGAGCCGAACAGGCTCAGGTGCACGATGCCGGCGGCTCTAAGCTCGGCTTCGTGGGCGCGGAGGATGGTGATGACTTCGGCGGCCTGCATCGGTTCATGGTGGCACAGTTCGCGCGCGCCACTCAAATGAAAAGAGGCGGATCAGCCTCTCCCTTCCCGCTCGCGCGTGCTTTCAGTTGCCACGCGCACCTGGGAGGAATACATTGTGAGCGCTCGCATTTCCGCGTGAAATCCGCTCGCTATCGCTCCCCTTTTCCGGCGGAAACCGGTGCGAACCCCGTCTTCCCGGAGAACCTCCATGCGCTTGCTCACCCGTCCCCTGTTCGCAGCTTGGCTCCTTGTTGCTGGCTGTTTGTTGCCCGGCGCCTTGGCCCAGCCAACACCGCAATCCTGCCAGGGTTTTATCCCGGGCTCCTACGTGTTCCAGGTGGCCGGGCGCCTGAATGGGCCGCCCACCACGCAAAGCCGCTCGTTCGGCATCGTGGGCGTGTTCAGGATCGACAGCTATGGCAATATCCTCTACGTCACGGAAGACATCAACTCGCCTTTCGGCTTTATGCCGGAGCAGTCCGCCACGGCCTCCTGCACCAACCGGCCCGGCGAAGGGCAGCGCTTGGTCCTCCAGCCGCCATCGGGGCCGGTGCAAACCTTTGCGCTGCAGGGGAACGGCCTTTCCTACGCCGGTTCCGATGCGGTGGCCTCCGGCTTTCTTGCGCAGCAGGATGTTTACGCGGTGCACTCACCCATTTACGGCATACCCGCGATCGGGCTTTCGGGGGAAACGGCTTGCCTGTTCTTTTGCCCTTTCAACGGCCACCCCGCCGGTCAAATTGAGGCTTCGGCTACGTTTCAGCCCGGGCTGCCGTTGAACGGCACCCTCAGCGCCACCCTCGGCAACCTGACGGTGCTGCATCAGGCTGTGACCGGCTACCCGGATTACTCGCCTTCGGGTTTGGGGCGGTTTCACTTCACTCTTTACCTGGCTGGGGAGGCCGCGGATATTCCGGTCAACTTTGTCGCTTATGTTGTGGATGCGAACAGCATCGTCATTCTTTCGGCCGACCCGCACACGACCTTTGCGCTGTTGACCGGCGGCGGCTCTCTGCAAACTTCGCCTTAGCCGGGCCCAATCGCTAAGCGCCAGGGCGTTTGCCGGGCAGGCCTCGGGTGGTAGGATTTTGGTGCGGGGACCTGCTTACCAGAGCGGGTCCTGGAGAGTCCGATGCACATGAAGTCCCTTGTTTGCCGTCTTAATGGCGGCCGCCGCCCGGAGCGTGAATCCGGGTTCACGCTCGTGGAACTGCTGATCGTCATTTCGATCGTGGTTATTTTGATGCTCGTGCTCATTCCCCAGCTGACCTCGGCGAGGATCGCGGGAAACGAAACGGCCGCGCGCGCCGACCTCAAGAACATCACCTCAGCCGAACTGGCCTACTCGACCTCTTTCCCGGAAAAAGGGTTTACCTGCAGCTTTCAGGACCTGACCGGCGGCCCCAGCGCCTACCTTGACAAAAGCCTGGCCGGCGGCACCCAGGCCGGGTATGTGTTCACCTTTTCCGACTGCACATCCAAAGGCGGCGCGGTGAACTACTACCAGGTGGTCGCGCAGCCGCAGGTCGTGGGCAAGACCGGCCGCGCCAGCTTTTGCACGGATGTGAATGGCTCTGTGACGAGCGACCCCACAGGCGGGACCAACTGCCTGAAGGCCGAGCCGACCACGGCCACGCCCCCCGCGACGGGCAACACCAGCTCGCAGTAGATGCGCGCCTGCCCCAGCGGCTCCGAAAACGAGAACGCGCCGTCTGCGATGGACGGCGCGGCGCGCGGCTTTACGCTTGCGGAAGTTCTGATCGCGATTGCCATCGTGCTGCTGTTGACGCTGATTGCCATCCCCAATCTTCCGGGCACCCGGATCGAGTCCAACGAAAACTCGGCGATTGCGTCGCTTCGGGCAATTTACCAAGCCGAGGTAAAGTATGAGGCGAACTACCCGTCGCACGGCTTCGCCTGCTCGCTGGCCGAGCTCGGGGGCAACCCCAAAGCCGCCGCGCCTTCGCCGGCTGAAGCGCAGGTGCTGCAGAACGATTTGGCCGATGGGGAAAAAAGCGGCTATCTTTTTCGGGTCAGCAACTGCCGGGAGATTGCAGCAAATGCCCGGGAGCAGAGCACCAGCTTCGACGTGACCGCCTTGCCGAAGCAGCTGGGCAAGACGGGGCACCGCGGCTTCTGCATCGACCAGCAGGGCGAGGTCAAAGCCGACCCGGCGGGCGGGTCCAACTGCACGCAAAGCCTGCAATAAGCGCCCAGTTTGTGAGAAGGCGGGAGTGTCGCGCGATTTTCTGCAAGATCTTCTTTCGAATCACCGCCGCGGCCGTCCTGGCTCTCCTACCAACCACCAGCGGGTGGGCGCAGGTCTCTGCCCAAAGCGCTCCCGCACAGCTTCTCGCGAAAACCATTGACTCCCACTACAACGCGCTTCGCTCGCTCGAGGTCCGGTTCACGCAGGTTTACGACGGTATGGGCATGCACCGGGAAGAACGCGGGACGCTGCTGCTGGCCAAGGGCGGCCGATTCCACGAGGGCAAGATGCGCTGGACCTACGCGCAGCCAGCCGGCAAGCTGTTTGTGCTGGATGGCAGGGACGCGTACTTCTACACACCGGGGCAGAGTGAAGTGCAGCGCGTGCCCGCGAAGCAGCTAGACGATCTGCGTTCGCCTCTCGCGCTCCTGCTGGGTCATGCGGATCTCGCAAAGCAGCTGAACGGGCTCGAAATAACGGCCGCCGCAAATGGGCAGGAAACACTGTCCGGGGTACCGCGCGGTCTGGAACAGCGAGTCGCGCGCGTGGTCGTTACGG
>CAXTVG010000354.1:0-3159 GCA_964247505.1 uncultured Acidobacteriaceae bacterium | reverse complement strand
CATTCTGCACGTAGAACGAAGGATCGTCCGACAGCCGGTGGTCTTCCTCGATGTCGCGCAGGTTCTGGCGGTAATCCTTGGCCAGATAAATCGTGTGATGCGAGACGTCCTCGTACAGGCCTTCAATCCCGAGATACATCATGAAGGTTGAGCATGAAAAGCGCTTTTTCGCGATACGTTTGTCGGTCCACTTCCGACGCAAGCGGTCCGGCACCATCCGGCGCATGGCGTCGGCAAAGTCGGCATTGACCACGACCGAATCGGCTGCGAGCTTTCGCTTTGCCGTGCGCACGCCTACTGCTTTGCGGCCTTCAAACAGCAGCTCCTCAACTCCCTCGTCGAGCAAGATGCGCACGCCGAGCGAACGCGCCACCCGCGCCATCGCCTCCGTCACCGTGCCGCAGCCGCCGATGGGGTGAAACACTCCGTGCTCATACTCAAGAAATGACAGGATGGAAAACAACGAAGGGCAGGAAAACGGACTCATCCCCAGGTACTTCGACTGGAACGAAAACCCGAGCCGGATGCGCTCATCGCTGAAGTACGTGCGCAGGTCGCCGTCCAGCGAACGCCACGGCCGCAGCAGCGGCAGAAGGCGCAGCATATCCGGGTGGATCAGGTCGCGCCAGGACTCAAACGGGCTTTCAAGAAAGGGCACGAACTTTTCCAGCTTTTCGCGGTTTTCGACCATAAAACGCCGGAAACCGTCAGCATCGCGGGGGCAAAGCTTCGCAATCTCCGCGGTCATGCGCTCCACGTCGGGCGTGGCCAGCAGCTCACCGCCCGAGCCGTACACCAGCCGGTACTGCGGATCCAGCCGCGCCATCGGGATTTCTTTTTCCAGATCGAATCCAGCCGCCAGAAAAATCTCGCGCAGCACCCGTGGATACAAGAAGAACGTGGGTCCGGTGTCGAACCGGAATCCGTCGCGCTCAATTGTGGAGGTGCGCCCGCCCACGTGGGAGCGCTTTTCCACTACCGTGACCTCGACCCCGGAGCGCGCCAGCAGAATAGCTGCCGCCAGGCCGCCAGGCCCAGCCCCTACGATTGCCACCTTCCTCATTCGTCCATCCTTCAACTGATTACCCCTCGGGAAACAGGCACCCACCCATCTAAACAGATAGAGTGCCGGTTAGGCAGCACAAGAATTGCGCTGCCGACCTTTGTACTTTCGCCTCGTGGCAAAAGCAAGTGCGGGAGAAAATCCGGGCGCAAACGAGTGCGATTGTGCATCTTATGTGCGTTTCACCGGGCTACGACGCGCTCGCGCCGTCAAGCAGCTCGCGCATCGCTGCCCGCGCGTGGTGTACCAGCGCAGGCAGCCCTACGCCCCCGTAGGCATTGCCCGTGAGCGCGAGCCCGGGCAGGTTGCGGCGGCGCTCTTCAAGCCTGCGCATGCGCGCCGGGTGGCCCACGCTGTACTGGGGCAGCGACCGCGGCCAGCGCCGCACCACCGCGTGGGCAGGCACGGGCAGCGGCCCCAACAGCCGGGCAAATTGCGCGCGGGCGGCTGCAGCGATTCGCGCGTCGTCCCAGTCCATCATGCGCGGCGCTGCGTGCCCGCCGAAAAATCCGCGGAGAAACACCGCGCCCTCTGGCGCGCGGTCAGGAAACTTCTGGTCCATGAAAGTGCCCGCCAGCAGCTCCGGCTCCTCGCTCAGCGTCCGGCCCGGCGGCACGAGAAATCCAAACCCGCGCGGGATGCGCAGCTTGGCGGCTTGTTCGGGCGCGAAGCAAAGCGCGGCCACAATCGCCGAGCTCGCCTCCATCCGCAGCAGCTCGGCAGCCTCCGCGTCCACGGGCGCGAGTAGTTCGCGGGTCACGTGCGCAGGCGTCGCCAGCACCAGCGCGTCGAACCGCTCCGGCCCGTGCGCCGCGCTCGTGACCGTCCAGCTTTCGCCGTCTCGCCCGAGCCCCATCACTGGCGTTTGCCTGCGAACGCTCCCCGGCGGCAGCGCGGCCTCGATCCGATTTATCAGGCTGCTCAGCCCGCTCCGAATCGTGGTAAACACGGGCTCCGGCTTTTTGCCCTCCGCGTGCGTTTGTTCCACCTGCGCCATCGTGGGCGCGATCAGGCTGCCATGCTCTCGCTCCATCCGCACAAATGGTGCCAGCACCGCGCCCGCGCTCAGCCGGTCGATGTCGCCCCCAAAAACCCCCGCAAGCAGCGGCCCGGCGATGGTTTCGGTCGCCTCGGGCCCGAAGTGCCGGGTCACAAACGAGCGCACCGACTCGTCTTCGTCTTCGCCCCGGGCCGCAGCCTGCTCCCTGAGCTCCGCCGCGCGCTTGGGCTCGCGCAGGTAGCTCAGCCGCGCAGCCCAACTGAACAGCGGCGACTCCAAAATTGGAGCCCAGCGCGTCGGGACCATCATGCGCATGCCGTCGGGCATGGGCGTCAGCGCACGGCCCTGCACCAGATAATTGCGGAGGATTGCGTCATTGGACTGGATAATCTCGCTGCCCAGACCCAGCTCTTCGGCCAGCTCGCGCGCGGCGCTCTTGTCGCTCACCCAGGAATCCGGGCCGGTTTCGATCGTGAACCCGCCTGCGCGCACCGTTTCCACCGTGCCGCCCAGCCGATCGCTTGCTTCAAACAGCGTCAGCTCGCAGCCGGGGTGTTTCGTGACCTCGTAAGCGGCGGCCATCCCGGCCATCCCGGCGCCGACCACCGCGACCCGCTTCATCGCGCGGCAAGCTCGGCTTTCGCCGCTTCCAGCCGCGCAAACCCGCGCTGCGCCAGGTCTACGAGCGCTTCAATCAGCAGCGGCGAGCTGTTCAGGGACTCAGGCCGTTCCAGGCGCATTCCCAGCCCCGCCGCGAACTCCCGAAAGGCAATGTCGATGTCGTACAGAATTTCCACGTGGTCGCACAGAAAGCCGATCGTGTGCAGCACGACCGCTTTCGTCCCAGCCCCGTGCAGCGCAGTGAGCGTGTCCTCGACGGTGGGGCCAATCCACGGGCCACCAGCCATCCCCTGGCTTTGAAAGGCAAAACACCAGTCCGCGGCGCCCGGCGTCCGCTCCGCGACCAGCGCCGCGGTCCGCTTGGCCTCGACCGGGTACGGGTCGGGCGCGGACTTGCCCCCACTCACTTCCGCCGAAGACCGGACCCACTGCGCCGGGTCGTGGTCGCCGGTCAGCGGCGCGGTCGCAGCAGCCG
>CAXTVG010000353.1:0-3168 GCA_964247505.1 uncultured Acidobacteriaceae bacterium | reverse complement strand
CGCGAACGGCAGCTCATTGGTATTGCTCGTGACGAGGTCGCGCGTGAAGACCTGCGGAGAAATCGCGTATTCAGCCGCTGGGTTGTACTGGTCGGCATAGGTTTGGCTTGTCGGCCCCAGAAACGTTACGGGCGAGGCTGAGTTATCGAATAACTTCGCGGCGGTAAAGGAGACCAGGAGCGTCAGGCCCGAGGTGAAGCGCTTGTCGGCTCGCACCGCAAGGGCGTTGTAGTTGGAGTAAGCCGTGTCTTTCCGGTACTCGTTGACGCCGTTGTACTGCGGATAAGGCCGCAGCAGGTAATTGCGTTGAATCGTCGGCTGCGCCAACGGCGAGCCCGGCGTGGTGATGATGCCGTAAAACGGGTTCGGCACCTGATCGAGCAATGCGCTCCCGAGCGCAAGATAGCTGGGGTTCACCTGATCGTGCGGCACGCCGGGGTCGCCCTGCACCAGGAACTTACCTTGGTTGTAGAGCCAGCCCACCTCAATCACTGTTTGTCCGGGAAGCGAGCGCTGCACGGTAAAGTTAGCCTGCTCCGAATAAGGGCTGCGCGTGTCGGCGCTGGTGAGGTAATCCTGCTGAATGGTCGTGCCCAGGTTATTGCCCGGACCCGATGCTGCGCCGAGCGGGAGTTGAAAGCCCTGCGGGTACGGGTTGTCGAGCGTCGTGTTGATCGTCCGCCCGTTGTCGAAGGAGAACGGCGCGCTGGTCGAGGTGCTGAAGCCCTCTGTGCCCGCGCCGCCTGTCGTACCGGCGGGCTGCACGGTGGACGGAGCGTACACAAGGCCGAAGCCTGCGCGCACCGACCAGTTCTGATCGGGGCTCCAGATCACACCGATGCGCGGCCCGAAGTTGAGCTGGGGCATGTCGACCTGCTGCCGCCCGTACTGCCCGGTGGAGCTGCCAACAAAGTGGGTCGATCCGCGCAGCTCGCCGCACGCGGGACACTGGACTCCAGGCGCGGGCGTCACGGAGGGAATCGGCCCTGCGTCATCCGGGTTGAAGTAGGAGAGCTGGTTGTGCCGCTCGGTGCGGGGTTGGTCCGCGTCCCAGCGCAGGCCGTAGCTGACAGTCACATGGGGCGTCACATGCCAGGTATCTTCCGCGTACAGGGCGTAGTACTGGCTGGCGGTGGCAAAGCTGGGATCGATCGAGTAGTTGCCGTAGTCGCCCGTGCCCAGCAGGAGCGATGCAAAAGGATTGCCACCGCCCCCGGAGGTGTCGTTCACGACAGCCTGCGTAAACCCCTGCGAGAACCCAAATTGCCCTTGCGGGTATCCGTACTGGTGGAAGTTCAGGAACAGCTTGCGGAACTCCCCGCCAAACTGGAGCGAGTGGCTGCCCTTGCTCTTGTTGAAATTCGCGACAAGGATATGAGAGGACGGGTTCTGGAGCAGGGGAACATAGCCGCCCGAGCCGATGCTCGAGTAGCCGTTGCCCATGCTGAACGAGGGAAATGCCTGGTAGTTTTTCGATGCCAGCGTGCCCGGTAGACCGAGCTGGGTGACATCGAATGTGCCGCCGATAGGGGTACGCACATAACTGCTGCGGTTGAAGCCGTACCGGAAATCCAATACCAGTGTCGGATTGAGAGTGATGGCATTGTCGTAAGCGAAGTTATACGCGCCGCTTTCCGCGGGGCCGTTATAGCCTTGGGAAGCGATGCCGTTGGTAGGCTGGCCGGCCGCATTGATAGGGTAGTCCGGGAATGCACTGTAGGTGCCCGCAATATGGGAAAAGCGCACAAACGTATGCCAGGCTTGCGTCCAGTTATGATCGACCCGGACATCGAACTGGTAGTTATTGCCGGTGGTTGTCCCTGTGGCAACGTAGTTATTGAAGAGCCCCGCTCCCGGCACGTTAGGAAGCGGCTGGAAGCTGAGCGCGGCCACCCCGGCGCGGCTTAATTGGTTTTGCGGGATGATGTTGTTGGGATAAGGGGTCCGCAGATAGCCGCTCACGACCTGGCCTTGACCATTGGTATAGGTTCCAGGATGCGATGTGTGCGGGTCGTAGATCAGAGTGGGCGTGGTCCCAGCCAAAAGTTCGCCGAAGTTTCCCGTGCGTTCCAGCGCGGTCGCCACGCTGTCCACTTCCGTCACGGAGTCGGTTTCGCGCGAAATCTGCGCTCCTACAAAGAAAAAGGTGCGGTTCCGGATCAGCGGACCGCCAAATGTGCCCCCGGCCTGGTTGCGGGAAAGCGGTGGGATGGTCGAGTTGTGCGCCGCGAAGTAATCCCGGGCGTCGAAGATTGAATTGCGATTGAACTCGAACAGGTTGCCGTGGAAAGCATTGGTCCCCGTGCGCGTAGCCACATTGATAACGCCGCCTGAAAACCTGCCGTAGTCGGCCGGCAAAACCGTGGTTTGCACGTTGAACTCGGAAACCGAGTCAACGATCGGCGTATAGGCCTCCGTGCTGTTGCCCACGTTGTTTTCAGGCAGGATGATGCTGATGCCGTCCAACTGCACTTCCGAGTTTGCGTTGCGCGAGCCGGCGATGTGCGGCGTCGCATTCGAGCCCGCGCCCGTGCCGACGTTGTTGACGCCGGGCACCAGCACGGCGAGATCGAAAGGGTTGCGTCCGTTCAAGGGCAGATCGAGAATGCGTTTCCCGGTAATCACCTGCTCGGTGGTCGCGCTGTCGGTTTGCAACTGCGGCGTGGTGGACTGGACAGTCACGCTCGTCGTGTCGCTGCCGACATGGAGCGAAAAGTCGACCGGGTGGCTTTGCGCGATGTCGACCGTAACGCCGTCCTGCTCCTGCGGCGCAAAGCCTGGGGCGGCAATCTTAACCTGGTACTCGCCCGGGTTCAGGAACCCTTGCGTGTAGCGGCCTTGCGCGTCTGTTTTCGCGGTCTGGCTCACATTCGTCCCGCTATTTGTGATCGTGATCGTCGCGTTCGGCACAGCGGCGCCGCTTGCGTCCTGGACCAAGCCCGTGATGGAGCCGGTTGGGGTTTGCGCCCAAATACCCGCCGCGCCAGCGGCCGCGAAGCCTCCGGACAGCAGCAGGGAACGGAAAAGATGGTGTTTCGGAATCATGTGTGCCTCACAAAAGTTTCGGTTGTTGCGTGAGCGGCGCGTTTTATACCCTGCGCCGCCCGTGATAGCGTTCCCAATTGAGAACGATAACTTTATACAATTCGGGGTGAAGTATGGTGGCTT
>CAXTVG010000352.1:0-3171 GCA_964247505.1 uncultured Acidobacteriaceae bacterium | reverse complement strand
AAGACGTCGCTGTTTGACTCGCAGGTGATGTATTGGGAGCCCGCGAAGTACGTGGCTCGCCTGCGCACGTTGAATAAGGGCGACAAGCCGATCCTGCTGCACACGAACATGACGGCTGGGCATGGCGGGGCTAGCGGGCGGTATGACTATCTGCGGGAGATTGCGTTTGACTATGCGTTTCTGTTGAAAGAGCTTGAGGCAGGAGCATAGAGATGAGAGGCAAGGACATTATTTACTGCCCATATACTGATGAAGACATACCTGTTCAGGAAAGTAGTCCTGAACACATCATTCCTCTTTCACTTGGGGGCTCGAATCAATTCACGCTTCCTGTTGCATCACTTAGCAACTCAAGCATTGGCTCAGAAATTGATGGAAGCTTGGCAAATGACTTCTTTGTAAAACTCAGACGTGATGAATACAGTGTAGCAGGCCATAGCGGTAAAACAGGCGGGTACGTATTTAAAAAAGCGTCCGACGTCCAGACCGGTGAGCCACTGCGTGTCACGATGAGCCGCAGAGAAGGTTTCCAAGTTTGGTCGCCAAAGAAACAGCGAGATCTTACGGGACTGGGAAAGCACGTCTCCATCGAGGGAAGGTTGCAAGCAGATATAGCAATGCGTTTTGTTGCCAAGGTTGCACTTTCGAGCGGATACCTGGTTTATGGAAATCTATTCCGATCATCAGTGGCACATGGAGAGCTTAGAGCGATCATGAATCTCCGGCCAGAGGATATCGATGCCGCTGTTTTAGAGAAAATGAAGGTAAGGGTTGATGACCGGTTTCGTCAACCTGAGACGGCCAATGACCAGGCGATTCGTGCGGTCTGCACGTCAATCAACCCCATTTCTACAGTTGTCTTAATTCCCGATTCCACTAGCTTTAGAGTTGCCGTGGGCATTCTTGGAGACTACATGGGAATGATTAGCGTACCTGCCGATACAAAAAACTTTCCTAATGCAGGAGAAATGGCTATGGGCCACGTAGTAATTTTGCGACAACGCATATGCGCACCAATTTCTCTTCTTGGTCTTTTTCAGAGAATAATAGGACCGGCTACGTAGCTAAGCCGCTCCACGCAGGACTAATTGCTTTTCGCACCTAGCATTCCCGCCTGCAGCATCACCAACCCCGACAAATCTTTCTTTTCCAACCCGTGCACTTCCTTATTGAATTCGTCAACTTTCGAAGACCAATTCATAGAGCAGAACTTAGGTCCGCACATGGAACAGAACGCCGCTTCCTTGTAGTAGTCGTCCGGCAGCGTCTCATCGTGCATGGCGCGGGCGGTTTCGGGGTCAAGCGAGAGGGCGAACTGCTTTTCCCAGTCGAAGGTGTAGCGGGCGTAGGAGATGGCGTCGTCGCGATCCTGCGCGCCGGGGCGGTGGCGGGCGATGTCGGCGGCGTGGGCGGCGATTTTGTAGGCGATCATGCCGTCTTTTACGTCTTTCTCGTTGGGCAGCCCAAGGTGCTCCTTGGGGGTTACGTAGCAGAGCATCGACGCGCCGTGCCAGCCGATCATGGCGGCGCCGATGGCGGAGGTGATGTGGTCGTAGCCGGGGGCGATGTCGGTCACCAGCGGCCCGAGGACATAGAACGGCGCGCCGTCGCACAGCTCGACTTCCTTCTCGACCTGCTCCTGAATCTTGTCCATGGGCACATGGCCGGGGCCTTCGATCATGACCTGCACGTCGGACTCCCAGGCCTTGCGGGTAAGCTCGCCCAGCGTTTTGAGCTCAGCGAACTGCGCCTCATCGGACGCATCGGCCACTGAGCCGGGACGCAGGCCGTCGCCGAGCGAGTAGCTGACGTCGTATCTGGCCATAATCGCGGTGATGCGGTCGAAGTGCTCGTACAGGAAGTTTTGCCTGTGGTGCGCGGTCATCCACTGGGCCATGATCGCGCCGCCGCGGCTCACGATGCCGGTGATGCGCTTGGCCACCATGGGCACGTACTGGATCAGCACGCCGGCGTGGATGGTGAAGTAATCGACGCCTTGCTGGGCCTGCTCCTCAATCACTTCGAGATACAGGTCAATGTTGAGGTCCTCAACGCGCTTAACGCGGGTCAACGCCTCGTAGAGCGGCACGGTCCCGATGGGCACGGGCGAGTGGCGCAAGATGCGGTCGCGAATCTCGGGGATCGCGCCGCCGGTGGACAGATCCATCACCGTGTCGGCCCCGTGCTGCACGGCCATATGCAGCTTACGCAGCTCTTCGTCGATGTTCGAGGTCACGGCGGAGTTCCCGATATTTGCGTTGACCTTGCAGCGCGACGCGATCCCGATGGCCATGGGCTCGAGCTCGGGGTGGTTGATGTTGGCGGGGATGATCATGCGTCCGGCCGCGATTTCGGCGCGGATGAGCTCGGGGGCAAGGTTCTCGCGGCGCGCCACGAACTCCATCTCCTCGGTCACACGTCCCAGCCGGGCAAAGTGCATCTGGCTCACGTTGGAGTCGCCGGAGCGGGCGGCCTCGGCGCGGCGGTGGCCGAGCCACGCGGCGCGGGGTTCAAGGATTTCGGTGGCTCGCGCGGGCAGCTGCGCTGTGCTCTGGGCTGTGCTCATGGTCGTGTCCCCCTCGGGCGGGCTCTGGTTTCCACCCCATCATACGCGGGGCCTTCGTGATTGGGATGCGCCCCGAGCGCCCTTGACGGCAAGCCAAGCGGCTCCTAGGCTTGGAGGAAAGATGGCTCAGACCCGCCCACAAACCGTGCGCATCGCGATCGCCGTCGCCATTGTGCTGGCGGTCGTGGCGTACCTGGCCGTGACCGGCGTGCAGGCGAACAAGAGTTATTACGTCACAATCAACGAGTTGCAAGGGATGGGGCAGAAGGCGTACACGCGTCACCTGCGCGTCGCCGGCAATGTGCAGCCCGGTTCCATCGGCCACCACGGCGCGGGCGCCAGATTCGTGCTGGTGGAAAACGACAAGCGTTTGCCGGTGGATTACGACGGCGAGGAGCCGCCGCCCGATACTTTCAAGGACAACGCCCAGGCGCTCGCCATCGGCATGTATGGGCGCGACGGCGTGTTCCACGCAACGGAGCTGCAAGCCAAGTGCGCTTCAAAGTACGCGCCCGCGCCGAACAGCAAACCCGCTGCCGCGCCGCGGGCCACCGCTGCCCTCGCGCGGTAGCCCGGGCCTGCTAGGCTAGCTCGCATGCCCTACC